>DUSJ01000409.1 GCA_012842645.1 Clostridiaceae bacterium
ATGATATTTACAATGATTACGAAGGGATCAGCAATATCAAGACAATCAATGACAACGCAGGTATAAAGCCAGTGGAAGTTCCCCGGGAAATAATCGACCTGATCCTTTTTGCGAAGGAATGGTATTATAAAACCAACGGGAAATGCAATATCGCCCTGGGAGCCGTTCTGTCCATATGGCACGATTACCGCGAGCGCGGGCTGGATGATCCCCAAAATGCGGAAGTACCTCCCATGGATCTCCTCCTTGGAGCTAACAGGCATACCGACATCGATAAAGTCATAGTTGACGAGGAAAAAAATACTGTCTATCTTGAAGATAAGCAGATGCGCCTTGACGTGGGAGCCGTGGCCAAGGGATATGCATGTGAACGGGTCGTTAACGAGCTTAAAGAAAAGGGCTATACTAGTTTCATCATAAGCTCGGGAGGAAATGTCAGGACCGTCGGGCAGCCAAAGGATCCCTCAAGGAAAAACTGGGGAATCGGCCTGCAGGACCCGAACGGAGACCCCAACGATCCCAACGAGCCGTCTCTCGATATATTGTATATAAGCGACCAATCCCTCGTAACCAGCGGCGACTACCAGAGATATTACGAAGTTGACGGAAAGCGCTACCACCACCTGATTGACCCGGTAACGCTAAGACCCGCTGAGTATTTCAGGGCTGTGGCGGTCATGACCGAGGATTCCGGGCTGGCAGATTTCATGTCCACCACCTTTTTCCTTACTCCCTATGAAGAAGGCGTGGAGCTTGCCGAAAAACTTGGTGTAGACGTGATCTGGATGATGAAGGACGGCACAATACAGGCTACCGAAAACGCAAAAAGCAGGATGAAATACTTAGGCGGCGCGAAAAACACTGATTAAGCGAGGTTTGCAAAATGGGTATGAAAAAGATCAGGGATTTTAAGTTCGATAAAGGCTGGAAGCTGCTGATTTATTTTGATTACCTGCTCCCTGCCATTATTTACCTTATTGCGTTTTTGACCCAGGCGCCTTTCGCCGCGAAGCTTTTTCATTCCTATGAAATGTTCATTGTCAGCCCTATCCCCAATTTCAGCGCCCTTACCGGAATAATCGGGCTTATTTACCATATTGGTATTATAGGTTATACCATAAAAAAACGATATATCAGAGATATTGCCGTCTCTTTGCTGCTGACCCTGCTGACCGTCGCCATGTTCACGGTCAGAATCGACGGCATAGAAATAAATTATTTTATATTGCAGCCTCTTAGGTTTGCCAGTTTCTGAGGGATGATATATGGCTGGTTATATGATAGTGAAATACCTTAATCATAGCGGATTCATGATTGAATACAAGGATACGGTCCTTATATTCGATTATTTTCCCGGTTCCCGCGGGAATCAGAGCCCTGATCCTGGTATTAGAGATATCTCAGTAATGAAGGGTAAAAAGATACGGGTGTTCGTCTCGCACCGTCACCCCGATCACTTTGATCCTGTAATCCTCTCCTGGAAGAATGGCATAAACGACATCCGGTATTATTTTTCCTACGACATACCCAGGAAATATCACGATGATTATGCCTGCATCCTGAAACCTTACCAGGTTCATGAAAGCGATGATATCGAAATACGTACCCTTAAGTCCACCGACGAAGGCGTTGCTTTCCTGGTATCCTTTTCAGGCATAACAGTATACCATGCCGGAGATCTCAACTGGTGGCACTGGGACGAAGAACCGAAGGCATATAACAATGATATGGCAGCCCGTTTCAAGCATGAGATTTTGCTTTTGAAGGATACCCGCATAGATGTGGCATTTCTGACAGCCGACCCCAGGCAGGAAGAAGCGGAATTATGGGGCTTAAGCTGGTTTATTGAAAATGTCGATGTCGGGACGGTCTTTCCCATGCATTTCTGGGACGACTATTCCATCATGGAACGCATAAAAAGAGAGGCACAGAAAAAGCCCGGCCTTAAAAAGGTCAGGCTCATATCCGGACGCGGTGAAACATTCGAGATTCCGCTTACCTGAATTTCTTGTCCAGCGGCCGATGGGTGAAAGATTTCCTGTTATACGAATA
>DUSJ01000410.1 GCA_012842645.1 Clostridiaceae bacterium
AAGGAAGGATTCTATAAAAAGGCGGTGGAACTGATCCAAACCTGCGAAAAAAACGGGGGACGCGTTCATGTGACTGGCATAGGAAAGCCTTCATATGTGGCGGGATACATAGCTTCCCTGCTGTCATCGACAGGAACCCCGGCTTATGTTCTGCATGGGACAGAAGCCATCCACGGCTCGTCAGGACAGGTTCGCGAGGGGGATGTGGTCATAGCCATATCCAACAGCGGCGAGACTGCTGAACTGAAAGCAACCGTTACAACTGTGAAAAACAATGGGGCAAAGATCATATCCGTATCAGGAAATCCTGACTCATGGCTTGCGAAGCAAGGCGATGCGTTTCTTTTCGCCGGTGTGAAAAAAGAGGGAGGTCCGCTCAACAGGGCGCCCCGTGCTTCGATACTGGCTGAAATGATCGTCCTCCAGGGACTGAGTATAATACTCCAGAATATGAAAGGCATTACTCCTGCCCAATATGTAACGTGGCATCCGGGAGGAGCCCTGGGCAAACTCAGGGAAGATGAAAAATAAATTGTCGGATCAGAAGAAATGCAGTTAAAGAAAACGGCCAAAGCTAAATTGAAAAGCTTTGGCCGTTTTATGCAAATAATTTGTTTATTTTTTATCAATCTAACAGACAAATAATACTTGTGGGTGCTTGAAAATATGATATAATATTTTCTGAACGCCATATTTCATAGGCCGATCGTGTTTTATCATGTATACAGAGTACATTTTCTATAAACTTTAGGAGGGAAAAACATGGCAAAGAAAATGAAAACAATGGATGGAAATACAGCCGCGGCCCACGTCGCGTATGCATTCACTGAAGTTGCGGCTATTTACCCTATAACTCCATCCTCACCAATGGCTGAGTCTACCGACGAGTGGGCTGCCCATGGACGCAAGAATATTTTCGGCCAGCCTGTAAAGGTGATCGAAATGCAGTCGGAAGCAGGTGCAGCAGGCGCGGTTCATGGCTCACTCCAGGCAGGCACCCTGACCACAACGTATACTGCTTCCCAGGGATTGCTTCTTATGATTCCCAATATGTACAAAATCGCAGGTGAGCTTTTACCCGGCGTATTCCACGTTTCTGCCCGTGCGGTTGCTTCCCATGCGTTGTCGATATTTGGCGATCATTCCGACGTTATGGCTTGCCGCCAGACCGGTTTTGCAATGATCGCTGAAGGCAGCGTCCAGGAGGTCATGGACCTGGCCGGCGTTGCCCATCTGTCGGCTATTAAGGGAAGAGTTCCGTTCCTGAACTTCTTCGACGGATTCAGGACTTCCCATGAAGTGCAGAAGATCGAGGTCATCGACTATGAAGACGTCGCAAAGCTGGTGGATTATGAAGCACTCGAGCAATTCAGAAAGCGCGCGCTTAATCCCGAGCATCCTGTGACCCGTGGCACTGCTCAGAATCCCGATATCTTCTTCCAGGCAAGGGAAGCATGCAATCCGTACTACGAGGCAATTCCCGATATCGTGGCAGATTACATGAAGAAGATATCCGACCTGACAGGCCGTGAGTACAAACCGTTCAAGTATTATGGCGATCCCGAAGCCGAATATGTGGTCGTGGCCATGGGCTCGGTAACAGAGACCTGCGAAGAGGTAATTGACTACCTGAGAGCAAAAGGAGAAAAGGTTGGTCTCATGAAAGTCCACCTCTACAGACCTTTCTCGGCCAAGTATTTCTTCAACGAAATGCCTGAAACAGTGAAGAAGATCGCTGTTCTTGACAGGACCAAGGAGCCCGGCGCAATTGGCGAGCCCCTTTACCTTGATGTCAAGGCACTCTACTATGATGTTGAAAACAAGCCTGTTATAGTCGGCGGACGCTATGGACTTGGCTCCAAGGACGTCAAACCGAACCAGATCCTGGCTGTTTTCGAGAACCTTAAGTCCGATAATCCCAAGGATCGTTTCACTATCGGTATCGAGGACGATGTCACATACTATTCGCTGCCTCTGCCCAAGAGCATAAACACCGAGGATCCGGAAACCATCCGCTGCAAGTTCTGGGGTCTTGGCTCTGACGGTACCGTCGGAGCCAACAAGAGCGCAATAAAGATAATCGGGGACAACACCGATCTTTATGCCCAGGGCTATTTCTCATATGACTCCAAGAAGTCGGGCGGTATCACCGTATCCCATCTGCGCTTCGGCAAGAAGAAGATCCGTTCAACATACCTGATAGACGAAGCTGATTATATCGCTTGCCACAACCAGTCCTATGTGGGCAAGTATGACCTTATCGAAGGTCTGAAGAAGGGCGGGACCTTTGTACTTAACTGCCAGTGGAGCGAGGAAGAGCTTGACAAGAAGCTGCCTGCAGCTCTCAAGAGGCAGATTGCCAACGACAATATCAACTTCTACATTATCAATGCTACCGATATAGCTGCGGAAATCGGTCTGGGCAACCGCATCAACATGATCATGCAGGCTGCGTTCTTCAAGCTTGCCAATGTTATCCCTCTTGATGATGCTGTCAAATACCTTAAAGATTCGATAGTTGAGTCATACGGCAGAAAAGGACAGGCAATCCTTGACATGAACTTCAAGGCCGTTGACAGGGGTATCGAATCCCTGGTTAAGGTAAATGTTCCGGAAAGCTGGAAGACAGCCCAGGATGAAACTGCTGAAACTGCAGCCGACGATAAGCCCGAGTTTATTACCAAGGTCGTGGAGCCCATGAATGCCCAGAAAGGCGACATGCTCCCTGTAAGCACATTCAAAGGCGCAGAAGACGGAACGTTCCCGCCTGGAACATCCGCATATGAGAAGC
>DUSJ01000411.1 GCA_012842645.1 Clostridiaceae bacterium
CGACCGCCACCAAGAACAACATGCGCCTGGTATGCGTCCTGCTCGACGTGCCCACCAAGAGCATGTATAACGATTCCATCAGCCTGCTGAACTACGGGTTCGACAATTTCCTTGAAAGCCTCCTTGTTTCGGCAGGCAGCAGCCAGCAGGCCATAACGGTTGAGGGGCAGACTCTGAACCTGATCGTTTCATCCGACGTATACTATGTCCATCCCAAGGGACAGGACTACATCAAGGATGTCGCCATCAATATCGACCAGACGGTACTTAAGCCCCCCATAACCACAAAAACAATAGTGGGGACACTGACTTTTATCCTCGAAGACGATACGCTGATCAACGTGAACCTGTACCCGGACAGGGAGATACTGCCCCAGAAAACCAGGTCTCAAATACTGCAGGAACGGCTTATGGAAAGCCGCGAGCTGATTTACGTCATCATCGGGCTGATAATCCTTGAAATAATAATAGCTGCCGTCAGGCTTTTCGGATACATCAAAAAGCGGGTAATTAAAGCCAGGGCCCAGAAATCCCACAAACAGCTCGGCGCCGTCAAAAAGCAAAAATGAGTATAGGGGACGTACACTTTTACTCATTTTGAGTATCGGGGACAGGTAAAGATGTCATTGAAACAAAGCGAAGGACCTGTATCAGATCCTTCGCTTTAAAATTTAATTTATCGTTATTGATTATTTAAACTTGCTCAGATAAGCCTGGATAAACTCGTCTATCTCCCCGTCCATCACTTTCTGAACGTTGCCTTCTTCATAGTTTGTACGATGGTCCTTGACCAGAGTATACGGACAGAACACGTAAGACCTGATCTGGCTGCCCCAGGCGATATCCATCTGTTCGCCCTGGATCTGGCTCAGCTTTTCGGCTTTCTCCCTTTCCTTCAGTTCGAGCAGCTTTGCCTTCAGCATTTTCATGGCCGTTTCCCTGTTCTGCAGCTGGGACCGCTCATTCTGGCAGGCAACTATAATTCCGGTCGGTATATGGGTCAGACGTACGGCAGTCGAAGTCTTGTTCACGTGCTGACCGCCCGCCCCTGAAGCACGGTAAACATCCATCTTTATATCATCAGGATTTATTTCAACTTCAACTGAATCATCCAGTACGGGCATTACTTCCATTGACGCGAAAGAAGTATGTCTCCTGCCCGAGGCGTCGAACGGTGAAATCCTTACCAGGCGATGAACGCCTTTCTCGCTTCTTAAATAGCCATAGGCATAACTGCCCGTCACTTCGGCTGTAACACTTTTGATCCCTGCCTCTTCTCCTTCCAGCAGGTCCAGTACGCGAATGGTAAAACCATTTCTTTCGGCCCATCTTGAATACATGCGGAAAAGCATCTGGACCCAGTCCATAGCCTCGGTTCCGCCTGCTCCCGAATGCAGCGTGATTATGGCGTCGTTTGCGTCATACTCGCCCTGCATGAGAGTTTCTATCCGTAGTTTTTCATATCGGCTTTTTATGCCGTCATAAGCCTGACGGACCTCTTCGAGTACTGTTTCGTCCTTTTCTTCAAGGCCCAGTTCCACAAGTGTCAAAGCGTCTTCACAATCGCTTACCAGCTTTTTATACTGCTCCAGCTTGGTCTGAAGGGCTTTTGTCCTCTGGAGCACCTTCTGCGAGTTTTCGGCATCATTCCAGAACCCTGGCTCTGCGGCTCTTTGCTCCAGTTCTTCCAGCTCATTCTGCATGCCGGCCAGGTCAAAGTGAATCCCCCAATTCTTTTATATCCTTTTCGAGGGCTTTAAGCTCCAGGCCAGCCTGTTCCAGCTCTACAAGGCTCACTTCAATCATTCCTTCCGCAAATTATAATGTGTTTCGGAACCTTGATTTTTTCGGTTCCTGCAAATATGCACCGTCTATTATAACACAGACCTGCAGCGTTGTCAGGGGGACAGATATCGCCGGGTCGTGTCAACTTGTTTTAGGTTTTATGTCACTGTCTGCCCCTCTTTTTGGGCAAGGATCATATGGCAAATCCATTATCCCGTATGGATCTAAGTGTCTGTGTCAGCAGAGTTACTTTCCCGCTA
>DUSJ01000412.1 GCA_012842645.1 Clostridiaceae bacterium
CGAATCTGTCCGTTTTTCGGGCTCCTTTTCTTCGGTCTCTGCCGTTTTGCCCGTTTCCTCAACGGTTTCTGCCGTCATCACAGGGTCAGCCGTGCTGTTTTCCTGGTCCTTCGGGAGAGCATCCCTGAGACTTGATACCTGGTCCCGGAGCTTCTGGATCAGCTGGCCGCACTTTGCCCTGAGTTCTTCCATGGCTTCGGCTGGTTCCAGTTCCCCGGCTTTTTCAAGCTCTGCTGTGAAATCCAGTAACGCTTCCTTATTCTCGCTGCCGCTTAGTTTTTCTATTAGGCTCCGGATTTTATCAATCAACTCCATTACTTCCGGGTCGTTGATGACCCCATCGCCCAGTTCATCAGCCATTTCCTTAAGCTTTTCAATATTGCCTGTTGCGACAGCCATCAGGAGTTCCGTGAGGGAAACACCTTCGGCTTTCCCTGCGGGGATTGCTTCCAGTCGGATATCGGCCTTATCCTGGCCGGCTATTTTACTTAGATACTCCAGCCTTGCCATGAGCTCTTCCAGCAGGGCAATCATTGCCTCAAGAGCATTGATTTCCTCTTCAATTTCCTCTTTCGGCCTGGGTTCCTCCGCAGAGGTCTTTTGGACTTCTTTAGCGGCCCCTGGGTTTCCCGTTTTTTTAGTCTTCCGGTCGGAAACCTTAGTGTCATAACTGTTTCTCCGTTCAGTGGCCCTGATCTCGCTTCCATTTCCGGTAGATGCACTGCCTTTCACAACCACAGGCCCGGTCTTTTGAACCGGCACATTCCTGTTGCTCCTGGCCGTGATCCTTTCACTCAGCATATCCATAAAGGTATGGTCCGATGAAGACAACTCCCTGGCTGCTTTCCCGGAAAACGAGCCTATAAGAACGGGGACCTGAAAATCGGCGTTTACTGCGCTGTTCTGCACCATTGCTTCACCTCCTTTCATATCCCGGTTATATCGTAATTGCGGCTGTTGTGCCGCAAATCACGCAAAATAACTATTTGATTGTCAAAGATCGGCTTTTCGCATGGCAAGCATGCTTATTATCTCAGCGGCAACCTTTGGATCCATTCTCTCAAGGATCAATGCCATTTTGTCAGCTTTCATGCTCTCGATGATATCCAGCGCCGTCTCGCTGTCGCTGCTGAACAGTTCGGTCAATACCTGGGCCGCCCTTGCCGGTTCCATTTCGGCGAAAGATTTGGCCAGTTTGGCTGTTTCTTCGTCTATCACCGTTTTCTCGATTATTTCTTTATAAATTTCAGCCGCCGTGGCCTTGTCCACCTTCTCGAAGTACGCTCTGAATCCTTCCCTGTCACCGGAAGCAATCATTCTCGAGATGGTTTCCTTCTCAGCCTTCAGCGCTTCCTGTTCCTGCTTTATGGTCTCAAGCAGCGCCTGGTTTTCATTCAGTATTGCCTCGGCGTCTTCGGCTGCCTTGTTCTCCTGTTCCATCCTCGCGATTTCCTGGTTGGCCTTCTCAAGGCTCTCGGTAAGGTTCTTTACTTTTTCTCGATACTCGTTGTATTTTTTTACAAGTTCTTTCTGTGTCAGGTTCTCCGGAGCGTCAGGATCTATGGGTTCACGCTCTTTCGGAAGGGCCAGCCTGAGTATGGGCTTGTCTTTTATCCATGGTCTGACCGTATCTGCGAAGCCATTTATGTTATTCCTGGTGAAAAAATAAAAAACACCGAAGGAAACCAGTGCAACAACCAATAACGCCACAAAAATCACAATAACAGAGTGCAATAAGCCTGCCGGCTTTTCTTGCGGGTTGTTCCTAACAGGTTCCGGGGTGCTTTCCGCTTGTTTTTTTTCCTTGGCCATTTATAATCTCCTCAGCCGGTATTATCCAATTCGGCAGCTTTATGAGCAAATAAAACCTTACCGTTATCTCATGGACGGCGGGGCTTTTTTCCTCTCGTTTTAACAACATCACCCGTTACCGAAAAGAAGATTTCGAACGGGTCCCGTGTCGTTGAAACTCGAGGTCAGGAAACTGCCATTACCTGAGCCATCATACCCTTCCGTTATCTTGCAGACGGAGGGGGCTTTATGCTCTCGTTATAGCTCACAAGCTCGTCTACCTGCAGCCGTTCCTTTTTCTCTTCTTCTTTCAGGTATTCCTGGTAGTCCTTCTCCCTCAGGTTTTCCAGGACTTTTCTCTCTTTCATAATTTCAACGAGCTTTTCTCTAATTTTATCGACAATTTCCTGCTGCCTCTTAACATTCACCTCCTGCTTCTCTTTTTCAGTCTGAAGATAATCAAGAAATGCATTGATCTCTTTTATTTTTTCACGATCAATGATACCCTGGCATGCCTTTCTGAACTCTTCCATAGTATGGTCAATGTTCGCCTCTATGGCACGGAGCTTTTCCTTTTCTTCCTCCAGCTTTTTTATGGCCATGCCAAGCTCGTTCCTCGCATTTTTTTCAAGACGTTCTTTTAAATTCAGGAAAGTTTGCAGACGAAATTTAAATCCAGCCAATTTGACCTCCGACATGCGTTTAATCGCTTCAGGTTACAGCCGCAAAAATGCAAACTGTATTAAGCTGTGTGCCCGCATGCGATTTAAGCCTTATCAACGGCTTTTTTTAGAAGTTCTATGGTCTCGTTGTATGTAAAACGTTCGTAGACACCCTGGGCAAGAAACTCATTTATGCCCTTGATGAGCCTTATGGACTCGTCGATATCGGGATTGCTCCCTTTCACGTAAGCCCCGACGTTTATAAGGTCCTCGGCATCCCTGTATATGGCCAGGTACCGCCGCAGTTTGTTGGCGCATGCTTTATGTCCGTCATCGACAATATCGGTCATGACACGGCTGATGGAAGCGAGTACGTCGATAGCCGGGTAATGATTGCGGTGTGCCAGCTGACGCGAGAGGACAATGTGCCCGTCCAGAATACCTCTTGCCGTATCGGTTATGGGCTCGTTCATGTCGTCACCATCCACGAGCACCGAGTAAAGCCCCGTAATAGATCCCCTTGACGATGTGCCTGACCTTTCCAGCAGTTTCGGCATCGCAGCGTAAACAGACGGAGTATATCCCCTGGTCACAGGCGGTTCACCTATCGCAAGGCCAACTTCCCTCTGCGCCATGGAAAAACGGGTAAGCGAATCCATAAGCAGCAGGACATCCTTTCCGCAGTCCCTGAAATATTCGGCAATTGCGGTGGCTACCAGCGCGCCTTTAAGGCGGATAAGGGCAGGCTGGTCCGAGGTAGCTATCACCACCACGGATCGCTTGAGGCCTTCCTCGCCCAGGTCCCTCTCCAGGAAGTCCCTGACTTCACGGCCGCGCTCTCCTATCAGGGCTATGACATTGATGTCGGCTTTGGTGTTCCTTGCGATCATACCCAGCAGGGTTGACTTTCCCACGCCGCTTCCGGCAAATATGCCGAGACGCTGGCCCTTTCCCACTGTCAGCAGCCCGTCTATACACTTTACTCCCAACGGCAACACCTGGTTTATCCTTGGACGGGTCATGGGATTGGGAGGCATGTTGTTGACAGGATAATACTTTTCTATCTCGATGGGACCTTTTCCGTCCATGGGATGTCCCAGGCCGTTCAGGACCCTGCCGAGAAGACCCTGTCCCACTCCCACTTCAAGGTCCCTGTCAGCCGCGACCACGAGACTGCCGGGACCGATCCCTGACATATCGCCTATGGGCATGAGAAGAACATGATTGTCACGGAACCCCACCACTTCGGCAAGAACGGTCCTGTCATTATGGGAGATGATATGACATAAGGCCCCGATATGGGTTTCGGGGCCTTCGGATTCTATGGTAAGGCCAACAACTTTTGAAACTTTGCCGGAATAGCGGACGAAGTGTCTCGATTCCAGCAGTTTTTTATATTTTTCAAGGGATATGGTCTTACTCATCTTGCTGTTCATCACCCAACAAATCAAAAAATGCCTTTCTTATGCTCTCGATACGGACATCGGCGCTCCCGTCCACCGTCCCGATCCCGGTATCAATGACGCAGGACCCCTTTTTCAGTGTCCCGTCTTTCTTTATTTCAATTTCGTTGACGCCATTAACTGACGTCAGGATCTTGTCTTCATTATTTATTACGGTCTCATAGTCGTCGGGCGAGACCTTTATAACGACTTTTTCCCTGTTGTTGCAGGATTTCAGGGTCTCCCTGACCACCCCGAGAATAGCCTCCCGGTTATTGCGGATCTCGTCTCCTATTACCTTGGCTGCGATATCCACGATCAGCGTCACAATATCGTGTTCAAGGGAGGCAATAGTCTGTTCACACTCCTGCCTGCAGCGTTCCCTGAACTCCATGGCTTCGGCAATAAGGTCGCTGTAATGCTGCTGGGCAAGTTCTTCCCCGTACCTGTAACCTTCCTCCTTTGCCTTCTGCCTGATCTCGGAAGCTTCTTTTTCTGCCTTATCGACAGCTTCCCTGTACAGTTTCTGGGCTTCAAGCTCGGCTTCCCTTTTTATCACCGCGGCTTCTTCTTTTGCTTTATAGATTATATCCTGGCTTATCCTCAGGTCTTTTTCAGGGTCATCCTTTTCTGCGGCGTTATCCAGAATCTCGTCGACCACAGAAGGCTCAGGATCACTTTGCTTCATTTTGTACGGGCTTCCTATATTAACCTGGCTGCGCTTATATACTCCGTACCCAAAGCTATTGCTATACAACTATTTCGTCTCCTCCACCACGTGAAATGATTATTTCTCCTGCATCCTCCAGCTTCCTTATAACGTTTACGATCTTCTGCTGGGCTTCCTCCACGTCCTTCAGGCGCACAGGTCCCATGTATTCCATGTCTTCCTTTATCATCTCCGCCAGGCGTTTGGACATGTTGCTGAAAATAACGTTCTGTACTTCCTCGGTAGCTCCTTTCAGCGCAAGGGCAAGCTGGCTGTTGTCCACCTCATGCAGAAACCTCTGGATAGAGCGGTTATCAAGCTGCAGGATATCTTCGAATACGAACATTCTCTTCCTGATCTCTTCCGCGAGATCGGTATCCTCGATTTCGAGGGTTTCCATGATGAATTTCTCCGTGCCCCTGTCCACCGCGTTCAAGACATCGACAATAGCCTGGATGCCGCCTACAGCGGTAAAGTCCTCGGTCACGAGAGCCGACAGTTTCTTCTCCAGGACCCTTTCCACGTCCTTGATTATTTCAGGGGACGTCCTGTCCATGGTGGCTATTCTTTTTGTCACGTCAGCCTGCTTGTCCTGGGGCAGGGCAGCAAGGACCGCCGCGGCCTGGTTAGGTTTCAGGTATGACAATATCAACGCAATAGTCTGCGGATGTTCGCTTTGGATAAAGTTCAGGACCTGGGCAGGATCGGCTTTCCTGACAAAGTCGAAAGGCCGTACCTGCAGCGATACGGTCAGCTTGTTGATTATCTCCATGGTCTTCTCGGTTCCCACTGCCTTCTCAAGTATCTCCTTGGCGTAACCGATACCGCCTTCTGTTATGTATTGCTGGGCAAGGCAAAGCTGGTAGAATTCGTTCAGCACCTTATCCCTTTCATTGGGAGATACGGTCCTGATGTTGGCTATCTCAAGCGTAAGCTGCTCTATCTCCTCTTCTTTAAGGTGTTTGAAAATCCGGGCCGACTTCTCCGGCCCGAGGGTAATAAGAAGCATGGCAGCTTTTTCTCTTCCGGTCAGTTCTCTCATTTCATTTCTCAATGCCATGACCCTCTTTATGTCACCTCCGGGAAGTTGCTCTGTCAATACATCATTCCCAATCCTCTGCGATCCAGTTTCTCAACAACTGCGCCACGGCCTCAGGATTCTGCTGTACGAATTTTTCAATCTGGCGCTTGATTTCGGACTGTTCCTGCAGATTGATATCAGGAAGCTCTTCCGGTTGCTCTTCCTGCGCTGTCCCGCCTGCAGCGGCTGCTTCAAGGACTGCGGCTTCCATGGCCGGAACAGCCTTCTTCTTAGGCATAGCCGTGATAACCATCACAACCAGCAATATCAGCATAAGGGCGTAGAACCCGAACTTGTCAAACAGCATGGAAATCGTGTCCATAAACGTAGTTTCCGGCACGGTTTCCGCAACCAGCTTTTGAATGCTGACAGTTATGTTTTCCAATGGGATGCCGGTCGCGGCGGAAGCCGACCGCCTGACCTCGTCCAGGTACTCAGGCGTAAGGCCGTCCGCTGTCTGTATCCTGTTGCCGTACCACAACGAGATCGACATGGTGGACTGATCGCTGATAAGCTTGCCCACGGCCTTCTCAGATTCCTCGTTGGTCTGGTTGTAAAGGTTCTCCCTGATGGTATGGCTCTTGTTGTATTGTGAATTGCCTTCCTCGCCGAACTGGTAGCTTGTGGTTCCCTGCGGGTTGGTATCGGTTCCGGGGATATCCCCTTGGCCGGCGTTCGTCAGTGATTCCTCAAGGATCTCTTCACTGAGTACGGCATCCTCGTCCTCGATGGGACGGGTATACCTGACTGACGAGCTTTTCAGCGTGTCAAAATCCAGCACCGCGTTTACTGAAACGCTCATGGTATCGAAAAATTCGTTCTGGGCCACTCCGACCTTAAAGAAATCGTAAACCTTGTTTTCCAGTTCCTGCTGCCTCTGCCGGCGCATGTCGTCCTGGGTGCTGGCCTTGACCAGATCGGTCTGCTC
>DUSJ01000413.1 GCA_012842645.1 Clostridiaceae bacterium
AGCTGTTCAATGACTCCTTTACCTTCGGCCAGAATCTTAACCCTGAAATCGCCCTGAATACTCCGTTCTTTGACGCGGAAGGAACTGTCAATAAGAATTATGTTTTTAACCTGATAGATAACGGCGTTCTTGCAGCTCCTTACTGCGACAAGAAAAATGCCCATAAATATGGTCTGACCCATACGGGAAGCGCGTCAGCCGCTTATGACGGGGTGCCGCAGCCATCTTTGATAAGGCCGTATATAAAACGGACTGCCAACAGTGTAAAGGAATTGCTTGGCGGACAGCCTGGCATTCTTGCATGGGTCTATGAGGGAGGAGATTTTACTCCCCAGGGCGACTATGCGGCACCGCTCCAGGTCGGTTTCCTGTTCGACGGCGAAAAAATCGTTGGCAGGCTGCCTGAAGCCAACATTTCAGCTAATATATTCAACATGTTCGGCGACGGATACAGGGGTACGGCTCCTAATACCTTCCTGCCTTTCTCCACTTTCGATTTCACAGTTGTCGAGATGGACGTGTCATGGTAAAGAAAGATGTCATCCTCAAGGATGCGAAGAATCTCAAACGGGAGCGCAAAACGCTCCCGTTTTATATGCTTTAGTTTAATAATACGTGAAAACGTCTTTTCCTGTGTATCGTACGATCTTAAGCTCAGGGAAACGTTCTTCGAGGATCTTCGCCATTTCCCCTACAAACACCTTTTCCGTCCCGTAATGGCCTGCGTCTATCGTAAATATCCCCTTGTGCAGAAGATCCCTGGCCGCATGGTATTTCAAGTCTCCCGTAACAAGGGCGTCAGGACTGAGCTCTTTAAGCTTTCCAAGAATCCCGTCGTCATATGCGCCGTTATATACTGCAACTCTCATAACGACATCCGGTATTTCTCCTACATACCTTACAACATTTAGGGAAAGTCTCGTTTTTACCATGTCAAGGAAAGCTTCCCCGCTCATCGGGACTGCGTCACCCACTCTGCCTGCCCCGTATTTCAGTCCCAGGCCAGGCAGGCATCTCTCATCAAGTATACGTATATTGTCCAGATCCAGAATCCTGCAAAGCATAAAGGCAAGGCCGTCTGCCGCCGAGTCGAAATTGGTATGGTATCCGTACAGGGCCAAATCATTTTTTATTGCCTTGATTATGATATCGCTTTCCGCGTTGCCGCCGGCAAAAGATTTTATTCCTCTGAAAATGGCCGGATGATGGGAAAGCACCAACTGGCAGCCCTGGCTGATGGCAAGGTCAACTGCGTCTTCGTCAGCGTCAAGGCAGACTAGGATTCCTGAAATATCCGCGTCCATGTCCCCAAGAATGAGACCGCTGTTGTCATAGTGTTCCTGGAATAACAGAGGAGCCAGTTCCTCCAAAAATGAAACGATCTTTTCAAGTTTCATTTCATCAGCCTCCCATAAGATTCAAAAGGTTTGTAAGGTCCTCCAGCAGTTTTTCTTCCTGTAAAAACTGCGTATCGTCCCTGCCCGCTCCTGCCTGTTTCATTCCGGCAACTATCTTCTGCTGTCTTTTTATATGATTCTGAAGCCATTCCCCAAGCAAAGGATCGCCGTTTTCAACCAGCTTCTCTCCTATTATTTCATCGATCTTTTCCCAGTTTTTTCTTACATTTCCGGTATAGCCCGTGCGTATGACCTGGTAAAGCTTATCGCCTTCGCGGACAAGCCTTTCGTCATTTATTTCAAAGCCGTTTTTCCATAAAAAAGGCCTTACAAGTTCCTGGTTCGTCATGGGCTGGAGGATCAGGCACTTCGCTGCCATGGCTTTGCTTATCGATTCCTGAATAAGCCGGGTTATAAGGATGCCGCCCATACCCGCCATTATGACAACATCGGCCTCATTATCCCTTATTGCATCAAGACCGTTTCCGAGACGAATCTCCATGCGGTCTTCAAGGTTATACTTTTTCACTGTTCTTATGGCTCTTTCAAGGGGGCCGGTTTTGACATCGCAGGCAATGGCTTTCCTGCATCTTTGGTTAAGAAGCGCGCAGGCAGGCAGCAAAGCGTGGTCGGTTCCGATATCTGCGAGGATATCGCAATCGGGGATCATATCATATATCAGTTTCAATCTGCCTTTCAGAACCATAATAACCTCTTCGGGAATTCTTATGCCCTTGTCTCATTACCCTGAATTTCTCCAACAGATGCCGGGAATAAAAAAAAGATGATTGCTGAGCAACCATCTTTTCTTTATTTATGGTGGGCCTTCAGGGACTCGAACCCCGGACCAACCGGTTATGAGCCGGTTGCTCTAACCAACTGAGCTAAAGGCCCAAGTGGCTCCCCAAGTTGGACTCGAACCAACGACCCTGCGGTTAACAGCCGCATGCTCTACCAACTGAGCTATTGAGGAAAGTTAATGCATTCATATTATGAAGCGCAAAATCTATTATACTTATAAAGCCTCTTTCGGTCAAGAATTTTTTTATTTATTTATTCCCCTGCATCATCAGTATCTGGAGCGCCATATACCGTTTCAGGGCATTCTCGGTCTGGAGCGAAACATCTTCGAGGAACAGGTTGTACAAATTCCTGTCTTCCAGCATATACCTCGCTTCCAGCACACGGCTTACCAGGTTGTTAATCTTCCTGAGGAAATCCTGGTCCGACAGAGTATTTAGATTGCGTTCCCTGGCAAGAGTCAGCTTCAAAAGGGACGGAATCCTTGAGAGGTACTTGTCTTCCTTTGGTTCTATGCCTAAAAGCATCTCGATATCGATATCCAGCTCATGTATGATCCGGAGTATGATATCAAGGTTAGGATTCGTTTTCCTGCCGTTTTCGATTTGGGACAGGTATCCGGGCGATATTTCAACCAGCCTGGCAAACTCATTCAGGGTGTAGCCCTTTTCCTCCCTCTTGGCCTTAATAACCTCTCCAAAATTTATTTCCATTTTCAGCTCCCCTATTAAACCCCTATTCCAGGATCACCCTATGGAAAGATTTCTTGCCTTTGCGCACCATGATTTCATTATCAGCAAAATCGGATGCGGTTATTATCTTGTCTACAGACTCGACCCTGATATCATTTATCGAAAGTCCTCCCTGCTGAATGAGGCGTCTTCCCTCGCTCTTTGAAGGCACAAGTCCCGTTGCCGCCAGCAGATCCAGGACATTCATTCCGTCACCCAGCATATCCCTGGTGATTTTTACGGAAGGAATATTTTCCTTCGATCCGCCCTGTCCGAACAGCGCTTCGGCGGCATCCCTCGCTTTCTGTGCCTCCGGCTCGCCATGCACTATCCTGGTAACCTCGTAAGCAAGGATCTTCTTCGCTTCGTTCAGTTGGGCATCCTTCCATTGGGCCATCTTCTCAATTTCAGACATGGGCAGGAACGTCAGGAGTTTAAGGCACTTGATAACATCCGCATCGTCAACGTTTCTCCAGTACTGGTAGAAATCATAGGGGCTTGTTTTGCTGGGGTCAAGCCATACGGCGCCGGCCTGGGTCTTGCCCATCTTTTTGCCTTCGCTCGTTGTCAGGAGCTGGAATGTCATGCCATATGCCTCTGCGCCCTCGACACGCCTGATCAGGTCAACGCCGGCCAGGATATTGCTCCACTGGTCGTCGCCCCCGAGCTGGATCTTGCATCCATAATCCTGGTACAGTTTTAAGAAGTCATAACCCTGCATGAGCATATAATTGAACTCTATAAAAGACAAGCCTCTTTCAAGCCTGCTTTTGAAGCATTCGGCAGCAAGCATTCGGTTGACCGAAAAATGGACGCCGATCTCCCTCAGGAACGATACATAATTGAGATCAAGCAGCCAGTCCCCGTTGTTTACCATTATCGCCTTTCCTTCTCCGAAATCAACCAGGCCCTTCATCTGATCGCGGAAACGTGAACCATTATACTCGATTTCTTCCCGGGTAAGCATTTTTCTCATATCGGTCCTGCCTGACGGATCACCAACCATCGCCGTTCCGCCGCCGATTAGAGCAATGGGCTTGTGTCCTGCTCTTTGCATATGGGACATAACTATAAGCTGGAGCAGGTGTCCTACGTGAAGGCTGTCGGCAGTCGGGTCGAAACCTATATAGAAAGTTACCTTTTCGTTTCCAAGGAGCTCCCTTATCTTTTCTTCATGCGTAGTCTGGGCAATAAATCCGCGTTCTTTCAGTGTGTCGAAAACATTAACGCTCATTTTCTACTTCCTTTCCTTAAGCTGAATGTTAATCCGTTCTCTGCAAGATCGAACTGCGTATTTTTTTAAAGTATTATAAATGCCTTATAAAATAATATTATATTATATATTCCTGCTCATAGTCAAAGACAACTGGACATGGAAATCAAAAACTTTTATGACATGATCTTTTGTGCTATAATTACAGCATACTGCAGTCAGGCGTACGGCTTGACTGATTATTTGTCCTTTATTAAGGAGGATATCCTATGGATATTAAGCCCGGAGACGGCAAAAAGCCGCTTACTCCAGCTGCAATAAGAAAAAAACGGATAAGCACAGTGCTGATGTTCCTGGGGCTTGCAGTAAAAGCGTTTTTGATAGCGCTTGGCATCTTTTTCTCCCTCATGCTGGTGGCCGGCAGCGCATGTGCAGGTCTTTTAGGCGGGGGAGTATACGCGATCATAAAGACTACTCCCATGGTTGAAGCCGATTTGTTTAAAACCATGGGTTTCAACTCTTACGTATATGATATCGAAGGAAATGTCATTGCAGAGCTGAAACGCGAAGAAAACCGTGTCTGGATTGATTATGACGAAATACCCCAGAAGCTGATAGACGCCTTTGTCGCTATAGAGGATAAACGCTTCTTCGAACATAAAGGCATAGATTTCAGGAGAATCGGGAGCGCAGTATTAACTTACGCCAGAAAGCTTTTGGGCGCTGATGTCGATATTGAAGGCGGCAGCACCATTACTCAGCAGCTTATTAAAAATATTACCATGAACGACGATGTGACCATAACCAGAAAGCTCCAGGAACAATGGCAGGCTTTGCAGCTTGAAAAGGTACTGACCAAGAAAGAGATCCTGACTTATTATCTTAACTATATTCCCCTGGGCGGAAATTTCTACGGTATCGAGACAGCCGCAAATGGATATTTCGGAAAGGATGTCCGTGACCTTTCCCTGGCGGAATGCGCCAGCCTTGCCGGTATAACCAGATGGCCGTCAAAGTATATGCCCATAAACGAGGAAAATATTGAGGCCAACCTTGCCAGGACCAAGCTGATCCTGAGCCTTATGCTCGAACAGGGCAAGATAACCCAGAGCGAGTATGACGAGGCAATCAAGGAGAACATTAAATTCAGCTATAATCCCGATGCCGGTAAAGTTACGAGAACAAGCAACCAGTCGTATTTTGTGGACGAAGTGATAAAAAACCTGAAGAATTATCTCATGGAAACCGGCGGCTATACCGAGCAGGCCGCGCTGGATATCATCTACAACAACGGTCTCCATATATATTCCACCATGGATCCCAAGGTCCAGAAAGCGCTGGACGAGGTTTTTACCGACGAGAAGTATTTTTCGTATGATAACAAGTACACCGATGAACTTCCCCAGGCTGCCATGGTCGTTATGACTAAAGACGGCTTTGTAAGAGGTTTATACGGTGGCCGGGGTCCCAAGGAAGGCAGCGTGTTCAATCGTGCTACCCAGGCAGAGCGTTCACCTGGTTCCGCGATCAAGCCTATCCTGATTTACGGTCCCGGGATCGACAGTAAAAAAATAACCGCCGCGACAGTCGTAGATGATGTCGTACAGCATCTGCTGCCTCCGAAACCAGGTCAGGAGCAGCCTGAGGTATGGCCGCGCAACGTTGAAAAAGAAAATTATGGACTGACAACTGCAAGGGTAGGTGTCTTCAAGTCCAGAAATGTTGTGGCTACTCTGCTCCTGAAAGATTACGTAGGTTTTGATACGGCCCTCGGTTACCTTGAAAAGCTCGGTATAGACAGAAGGGATGAAAGGTATTTGTCCATCGCCATGGGAGGATTCAACAGGGGAATGACACCTCTGCAGATGGCGGCTGCCTATACGCCTTTCGCCAACAAGGGAGTGTATACCGAACCCATTTTCTTCACCGAGGTCAAGGATAACAACGGTAAGACCCTTATATCCATCAAACCTAAAAGGACACAGGTTTTCTCCGAGCAGACGGTCTTCATCATGGATGACATGATGGAGGATGTCGTTACGCAGGGTACCGCTTATCCTGAAGGAATCATTGAATACGAGGACGCTGAAGGCAAGAAGGTAAGAATACCTTCGGCCGGCAAAACAGGAACCAGCGATTCAGACAAGGATAAGTGGTTTTGCGGGTTTACATCCTACTATGTTGGAGTCAGCTGGTACGGATATGATAAGGCTGTTGAAATACAGAAAGAAGAGAAAGACAATGCCCTGCTTATATGGAATGCCGTTATGAACAAAATACACGAAGGGCTTACTCCCTTGCAGTTTTTTGAGACCACTCCTCCAAATATAGTAAAGCGTACGATATGCATAGACTCCGGCAAGATTGCCGGCGACCTTTGCAGAAAGGACCCGCGTGGAGGCCGGGTAATCGAAGAGTATTTCATAGAAGGTACCCAGCCTTCATACAGCGATATATGCACCGTGCATGTTGAATATAAAGCATGCACCGCTTCCAAGGATACGCTTGGGCGCGATCTTCTCGCTACCGAAAACTGTCCTGCAGAAACCGTTGTCACCAAGGTTGGCATCAGGCGTCCGGTTGAATTCAAACCTGAGTATCCCGGGGATACCTATCCTAAGGACGCTATTTACGAGATCCCTGAGGCTGAGTACTGTACGGTCCATCATGGTACCCTGATCCCGCCTGTCACCGAGGAAAACCCCTGGACCCCGCCAAGTACGGAATTTCCTCCTGATGATGGTATTCCAAACAGCTATCCTCCTGCCGAGGATATAGGGGATGCGATTGTGGAGGAAAACTGGGAAGGAATCGACTGGAATGAGGGAAATCCCAATTACGATTGATGTGAAACTTCCTCTGTGAGATTATATCTGAATGAGCGAACAGAACAGACCATGTTTCTTAAAATGAGCAGACAGGTCTGTTCTTTTTTTATGCATAGCTTAAGAGTTTTCGCGTTGTCTGCCGCGACTTTCGCAGCCGTATATTTGATGAATTCGGGGAATAATAAGGAAAGCCATAATTGAGAGTTTTTTATCAATGATCGGGGCAGGTTTAATGCTTCCTGAGGATGTTCTTGCAGACACTGACAAACATAAAAGGAGGATGTTTATGAAAAAAACTCTATCAATTATTCTTGTGGCAGTTTTAGCGATAAGCGCGGCTGCCTGCAGTTTTACAAAAAACACTAACACTCCTTCTGCTTCGCCAACTGTGTCTCCCGGGTCTCCCGGAAACAC
>DUSJ01000414.1 GCA_012842645.1 Clostridiaceae bacterium
AGCAGCATTTCAACATGTTGTTCAACTACCTGAATTCCCATAGCAAACCGGCACAACAGCAGCCGCAATAAGGAGGTATGAGTATGCATCAGACACCCACATTTTCCGATCAGGAAATAATGAATGACGTCCTGAGCAGCGAAAAACAGATGATCACTGCTTACGGCACCTATCTTGCCGAATCCACCTGCGAGAATTTACGCAGCGAACTGGCGAAGATAATAAACGACAAGCAGCAGATTCAATATCAGATATTTGATGCCATGCAGAAAAAGGGCTGGTACAATGTGAAAAATGCAAACATGAACGACGTTCAGACTGCCGCCCAGAAGTACCAGAACATTCAGCAGAGCATGCTGCAGTAATAAAAAGATCGGCTTAAAGAGCCGATCTTTTTTTATATTATAAATATAATTGCTTTCATTATAATATGAATCCTTTGCTGCGCTCAGGATGACAGCGGAGATGTCACTTATGATTTTCGAACTGAAGTCTTGTCTTATCTGCCCTGTACTTGGTGATTATGTACTCGACAGGCTGTCCGCTCTTGGAATAAAGGATGTTCTTGATCCTGATGAGCGGCTGTCCCGGCTGCAGTTTCAGGTAAAGGGCTTCCTTCTGGTCGGTGCTTATTATGTCAAGAGTGCTCCTGGTACTGTTAGGGATAAGGGGATATTTCCCCCTGAGGACATCCTTGTTTGACTGCAGGTCTTCTATGACCTCCGGGAAAAGGGACAGCGGTATGTATGAAATACTCAATGATACCATATCATTACCCAGTGGGTTGGTGAACGTGATTGCCGCAAACTCCGTTTTCCCGTCCGGTTTCAGGTTGAAAGCCTCCACAAGTTCGGGATAATCCTGGCCTGTAACTATCTCCGTATTGATAATGTCTTTTTCCGAGGGATTCTTGCTGTCAAGGATAGAATCTGTGAACCCGGTATAATCCTTGATGCTTATCTGGGTCTTGCGTGCCGATACAAAAGTGCCTTTGCCTTTCAGTTTATATAATTGCCCGCTGGCGGTAAGTTCGTTGATAGCTTGTCTTACGGTAGGTCTTGATATATTATATTGCTCACAAAAATCCTGTTCTGACGGGATTTTCTGATCTGCTGCAAAATCACCATTCTCTATTTTCTCAAGGATCAGGTTTTTAAGCTGGCAATACAGCGGAGCATTACTATATTTATTTATCGCTACCATTACTTTACCTCCGTTTAAGTTTATTATTCTTATCAATATGACGACATGACAATATTACATTATGGAAAGCATTTATTCAATAGGTCTTTTGACCCTTAACAATTCATGCTCTCAGTTCAACATTGGTTTCTTCAGCGTTGTTTCTCTTAAGTAATGGCATCACATGTTCCGACAGGAACTCTTCCACCTGTTCCCGGCTTCTTCCGATATAGTTTTCAGGCGCAAGGGTTTTTAAGAGTTCCTCTTTATTGATATCAAAGATGGGATCTTCAGCGATCCTGTCAATCAGGTCGTTTGGTTTTCCTTCCTCTTTTACACGGCGTGCGGCTTCCATGGAATGGACACGTATACGCTCGTGCAAGACCTGCCTGTCACCTCCCCGCTTAACAGCTTCCATAATGATGTTTTCGGTTGCCATGAATGGTAGCTCTTCCATTATTCTTTTTCGAATCATCTGTGGATATACTACGATTCCTTCGGCGACATTATTGTATATGTTGAGAATAGCGTCTACGGCCAGGAATGCTTCGGAAAGGCTAATCCTTTTATTGGCCGAATCATCCAGAGTTCTTTCGAACCATTGGGCAGACGCGGTCATTGCGGGATTAAGCGCATCAACGATAACATACCGTGCCAGCGACGTAATCCTTTCACATCTCATAGGATTACGCTTATAAGCCATAGCGGACGAACCTATCTGGGTTTTCTCGAAGGGTTCCTCCATTTCCTTCAGGTTTGCCGACAGGCGCATATCGTAACTGAATTTGCTTGCGCTTTGGGCTACCTGGCTCAATACGTTGAGTATGCGTGAATCCTGTTTTCTTGAATATGTCTGGCCTGAAACAGGCATTACTTCGCTGAATCCCATTTTTTTGGCGATCATTTTATCCAGCTTTTTGACTTTTTCATGATCACCGTTGAACAGGGCCAGGAAGCTTGCCTGTGTACCGGTGGTTCCCTTGCTGCCAAGAGGTCTCAGAGTGGAAATAACAAAATCTATTTCTTCGACATCAAGCATGAGATCCATAATCCACAGACATGCCCTTTTCCCAACCGTTACGAGCTGGGCAGGCTGGTAATGGGTATATCCGAGGACAGGCATATCCTTGTATTTATCTGCGAAACGGGCCAGTTTGGATATGACTGAAAGGACTTTCTTTTTTACTATTTTCAGTGCTTCCCTGTAAATTATGATATCGGTATTGTCACCTACATAACAGGAAGTGGCTCCGAGATGGATAATTCCTTTTGCTTTTTCACACTGCGCCCCGTATGCGCGCACATGGGCCATTACATCATGGCGGGTTTCCTTTTCTATCTGTTCTGCAAGTTCGTAATTTATATTATCCTGGTATTTTTTCAGTTCTTCTATCTGCTCGTCGGTAATATCAAGACCAAGTTCCTTTTCCGCTTCTGCTAAGGCTATCCAGAGTTTTCTCCATGTTTTGAATTTGACATGTGGCGAAAAAAGCTCCAACATCTCCTGACTGGCATAACGTGTATTGAAAGGACTTTCGTATGAGTTACGCAACTTAAGTGACCTCCGGATATATGTTATGTCATTATTACGTAATTACATAGTTACAACATGGCAATATAATATTCTTATGTGCATGGAATATTATATAACTTATTAGACCAAAAAT
Source organism: Clostridiaceae bacterium (assembly GCA_012842645.1). GTDB lineage: Bacteria > Bacillota > Clostridia > DSM-8532 > DSM-8532 > DTU059. The sequence goes on from DUSJ01000414.1 coordinate 2,850, forward strand.
CCAGTGCAAAATGTATAATTATAAGAATTATTATTTAGCTGTACTAATACATTCTTCCATATTTTTTATCACGCAGGGTAATAAAATCCTATCCTTATTAAACCAGTTATGAACAAAAAATTACATCCCGAAGAAGCAATCCAATGTATCTCTCGCTTCATCCGGGATGATATTTCGTTAAGAAAATTATTCATAAATAACCAGAAAGATGTTTTTACTGTCCAAGTATCCTGTCCAGCGCAGCAAGTTCGACGCATACACAAAGAACTTCAATAGCTGTTCTAAGCTCAGGGATTGGCGGATATGTAGGAGCTATGCGTATATTGCTGTCTTTCGGGTCTTTCCCGTACGGGAATGTGGCGCCTGCGGGAGTAAATACGACTCCTGCTTCCTTGGCGAGCTGCACGGTCTTTTTCGCGCAGCCTTCATATACGTCAAGGCTTATGAAATAACCGCCCTTAGGCTTGCTCCATGCTGCTATGCCTTTTCCGGAGAGATTTCTCTCCAGTATTTCAATGACAGCCTCGAATTTTGGCCTTACAATTTCGGCATGCTTCTTCATATGCTCGGCTACGTTCTTCGCGTCCTTCAGGAACCGGACGTGAAGGAGCATGTTGATTTTGTCGGCTCCTATCGTCTGTATTGATATCAGCTTCTTGACATGATCTATATTGGCTTTGCTCGATGCCATGAAAGCCACCCCTGCGCCAGCGAATGTGACTTTCGAGGTAGAGCCGAACATGTATACCCTGTCAGGATTGCCTGCTTCCCGGCACAGGGATATGATATCGGCAAGTTTGTCGTGCTCATCGTAAAGGTGATGCAGGCAGTACGCGTTGTCCCACATTATAATGAAGTCAGGAGCCTTGGTCTTCATGTATGCCAGTCTTCTTACCACATCGTCGGAGTATGTTATCCCTGTAGGATTGCTGTACATGGGTACTGACCACATGCCTTTAATGGTCTCGTCTTCAGAAACCAGCGATTCAATCATATCCATGTCGGGACCGTCCTCTTTCATGGGCACGGTTATCATTTCAACGCCGAACAGTTCTGTAATCGCAAAATGCCTGTCATAGCCGGGAGCCGGGCATAAGAATTTAATTTTGTCCAGCTTGCTCCAGGGCTTTTCAAAACCGTTGAGCCCGTGGTTGAAAGCTCTGGCGATTAAGTCATACATTAAATTCAGGCTTGAGTTTCCGCCTATGATAAGCTCGTCGGTAGAAACATTGAACAATTCTGCAAAAAGAGCCTTACACTCGTTTATTCCGTCCATCATTCCATAATTGCGGCAGTCGACGCCATCCTCGGTAAACAGGCTGCCAATATTGCTAAAAAGACCATTTGACAGGTCAAGCTGCTCGGGACAGGGTTTGCCCCTTGACATGTCCAGTTTAAGTCCTTGCTTTTTGTAATCCTCGTATTTGCGGGCAAGTTCATTTCTTCTTTCATATAGTTCATCTCTGCTGAATCCCTGATAAGCCTGCATTTCAAACCTCCGAATAACCACAATTATTACTTCGATTCTTTTACATATTGTATGATAGGATCGGAGGTTTTGCAAGTTTTAATTTCTAAAATTGCAAAATTGTCAGCGGGATATATATATCCAATTTTTTAATACAAAGACAAGATAATCGGAAAACCGCATTTTCTGGGCTCCGTCCAGCGTGATCAATGACGTCTCGGCAATAATCTCGTCGCCCTTGAACACTGATACGGTGCCCAAAATGGTTCCACGCCTCACAGGGGCCATCACTTTTTCAGGCAGGGATACCCTGGTGTAAAGCTTGTCTTTTTCATTATGCTTTAATATGGCCTTAAGATCTTCCGCGGCAGCTACGAGTACCTCATCGAGATTACGCGATCTTTCAACGGAGACTGATCCCATGATGCGTCCTTTCTCCAGCAAGAAAACTTTTTCATACTCCTGGAAAGAATAGTCGAGGATCTTCTGGCTGCTTGACGTCCTGAGGTTCTTGGTATCGCAGTAAAGAACTACCGAAATGAATCTTTTTCCGTCCCTGGTTGCACTTGTTACCAGGCAACGACCTGCAAGCCCCGTGTAACCTGTTTTGACCCCGTCTGCTCCCTCATAGGTTGTAAGCATTTCGTTGGTTGTTTTCAGGGTCCTTCCGTCAAAATAGAACTCCGTTTTTTTGACTATATCGTTGAAGATGTGGTTCCTGAGCGCATATCTCGTTATCTTGGCAAGGTCATATGCCGTAGTATAATGGTTTTCCTCGTCAAGGCCATGGGGATTTGAAAAGTTGGTGGAATACGCTCCAAGCTCAAGAGCTTTTTCATTCATCATTTTACAGAAGTTTTCCACGCTTCCTCCCACATGTTCGGCAATGGCTACGGCAGCATCATTGCCTGAACAGATCAAAAGTCCATGAAGCAGGTCGATCATTTTAACTTTTGTGTCCTTTTTCAATCCCATTACCGAACCGCCCATGTTCGCGGCCCTCTGGCTGATCAGCACTTCCTCGTCAAGATCGGAGTTTTCAAGTGCTATTATGGCTGTCATGATCTTTGTGGTGCTTGCCATG
>DUSJ01000415.1 GCA_012842645.1 Clostridiaceae bacterium
ATGACAGCCCAGGCGATGCTAAGGCCATCATAAGTGCTTGTACCGCGGCCAATCTCGTCAAGTATAAGCAGGCTCCTTGGAGTCGCGTTTTCAAGGATATTTGCCACCTCGGTCATTTCGACCATGAAGGTGCTCTGTCCGGCAGAAAGATCGTCGGAAGCGCCTATCCTGGTGAATATCCGGTCCACCAGCCCGATCCTGGCGTATTCCGCAGGCACAAAGCTCCCCGCCTGGGCCAGCAGCGTAATGAGCGCCACCTGTCTCATGTAAGTGGACTTGCCCGCCATGTTGGGACCAGTAATGATGCAAATCCTGTTGTCCTCGGTGTCAAGCCACGTATCGTTGGGAACGAACATCGAGTCTTCCAGCATTTTCTCCACGACCGGATGCCTTCCGTTCCTTATCTCTATCACTCCGCCCTCATGGACCTCGGGCCTCACGTACTGGTTCCTGTCGGCGACCTCTGCCAGCGAGCAAAGGGCATCAAGGGTCGCTATACAGTCCGCGGTGGTTTTCAGTCTCTTCACGTTTTTAAAGGCTATATCCCTGATTTCACAGAAAAGCTCATACTCCCGCTGGACTACCTTCTTTTCTGCTCCAAGGATAGTGTCTTCAAGCTTTTTGAGCTTGTCCACGGTATAGCGCTCGCTGTTGACGAGAGTCTGCTTTCTGACGTAATCCTCCGGGACCTGTGAAATATTCGCTTTCGTGACCTCTATGTAATAGCCGAAATTGTCGTTGTATCGTATCTTGAGACTCTTAATGCCGGTCCTTTCCCTCTCTTCGGCTTCAAGTTCCGATATCCAGTTCTTCCCCTCCGTGGTGGCTTTCCTGTACTCGTCCACCAGCTGGTCATAGCCGTCCTTGATTATCCCGCCTTCCTTGACCAACAGGGGGGCCTCTTCGTGAATGGACGCCTCTATCAGGTCGCGCAGGTCTTCCAGGAGATCCAGTCTTTCATATATCTGGCTGTTTAAACCTGCTTTCAGGTCCTGCAAAAGGTCTTTCACATATGGAAGTCTTGACAGTGAGGCTTTTATGGCCAGCATGTCCCTTGCGTTCACATTTCCGTATACCAGTTTCGAAGTAAGCCTTTCTATGTCATATACGCCTTTCAGCATCTCCATGAGCTCGCTTCTTGTCATGAAGCTGTCCTTGAGTTCCGAAACCGCGTCGAGTCTCAGGTTTATCTCTTCTATATCAAGAAGGGGCTGTTCCAGCCAATGTCTCAGTTTCCTGCCGCCCATGGATGTGGAGGTTTTATCCATTACCCACAGGAGCGAGCCTTTTTTCCTGGATTCCCGCATGGTTTCAGTGATCTCAAGGCTCCTCCTGGATGAGCTGTCCAGCATCATGTACTGCTCAATCTTATAGGGCTGTACTTTCTCGATATGCTTAAGATCGATCTTCTGGGTTTCTTCAAGGTATGACAGCAGCGCTCCCGAGGCGCACTGGGCAAGATCAAGGCCTGACAGCGGGTTTTCACCGAAAACATCCGTCAGCTTTTCACGGCTGGCGCTCATTGAGAACATATCGTCATCAACTATGTAAGGTTCCATCCTCAGGTAATCTATGAAAAGGGGCTTGTATTCCGGCCTGTTTTTTAATTCCCTGTTTGCGATGATCTCTGAGGGCTTGTACTTTGCTATCTCATCAACAAGCTTTGATACCGAGCTTCCCCACGTTATCTGGGTAGCGTAGAACTCGCCTGTCGA
>DUSJ01000416.1 GCA_012842645.1 Clostridiaceae bacterium
AAGATTGCCCGCATCATAATCTATGACAGTTATCATACAATATACTTCTTTCCCGTGATCCGTTCGTATGCCTCGATATATTTTGCCCTGGTTTTTTCAATTACCTCCTGGGGCAGCCTCGGGGCAGGAGGACGTTTGTCCCAGCCGAGATTCTCCAGGTAATCCCTCAGGTATTGCTTGTCAAAGCTTTTCTGTGGCCTTCCGGGCTCATATTCGGAAAGTTCCCAGAACCTTGAAGAGTCGGGTGTGAACATTTCGTCGGCAACCACGAGTTCCCCGTCAAGAATGCCGAACTCAAACTTGGTATCCGCAAGTATTATTCCCTTGCCTATGGCATATTCACTTGCCTTTTTATACAGGGCGATGGATTTGTCCCTGAGCTGGTAAGCCAGGTCCGCCCCTATCTTCTCGACAACATATTCAAAGCTTACATTAATGTCATGGCCTTCCCTTGCCTTGGTAGACGGCGTGAATATGGGCTCGGGAAGCCTGTCGGCCTGTTTCATTCCCGGCGGAAGCTTTACTCCGCTTATCTCTCCGGTGGCCATGTAATCCTTGAGCCCGGAGCCTTCAAGATAGCCTCTTACGATACATTCAGCTTCGACCATCTCCACTCTTTTAACGAGCATGGACCTTCCTTCAAGCTGTTCCCTGAATTTTGACAGTCCCATGGGGTATTCCGATACGTCGGTGGTCACCACATGGTTCCCGATGATATCCTTGCAGTAGTTGAACCAGAACTCGGATATGCCGTTCAGCACACGGCCCTTGTCCGGGATCAGGTCGTCGAAAACCACGTCAAAGGCCGAGATCCTGTCGGTGACGATCATAAGGAGCATATCCTTCCCGACCTCGTATACATCCCTCACTTTTCCCTTTACAAAGACAGGCAGATCAATGAAATTGGTATCCCTGATGAGCATACGATTTTTCCTCCGATGTATTTTCTTCATTTTATGGTACTTATAACGAGCCTTTGGTGGAAAGGACCCCTTTTATGGACGGGTCTATGGTGACCGCTTCCTTAAGCGCCCTCGCAAAGGCTTTGAAAACCGCTTCTATAATATGGTGGTTGTTTTTGCCGTGTATCAGCTTTATATGCAGCGTCATGCCCGCATTCACGGAAAGGGCCCGGAAAAATTCCTCGAACATCTCGGTTTCCATCTCGCCGATCTTGTCAGTGGTGAAGGGAACTTCAAAATGGAGGTATGGCCGGTTGGACAGGTCAAGGCTCACGAGGGCCAGGGATTCGTCCATGGGAACTATGCTGGTGCCGAACCTTTTTATGGACTCGCGCTTTCCAAGGGCTTCGTTTATCGCTTTCCCGAGCACGATACCGATGTCCTCGGCGGTATGATGCCCGTCAACGAAAAGGTCTCCCTTGCAGGCAAGCTCCAGGTCGAAACGCCCGTGCCCGGAAAACAGGCACAGCATGTGGTCCAGGAACCCCAATCCCGTTGATATGGAGTTCTCCCCCTGCCCGTCCAGGTTCAGCTTCAGGGAGATATCGGTCTCCTTTGTTTTCCTTGATATTTCAGCGATCCTCATAAACCAACCATTCCCTTCCCGGTTATTGTCTCCTCCGCCCATGATGTCATGTCCGCTTTGCTCATGACAAAATAATTATATTATACTGCAGCACTTTCTTCCATTATCCTTTTAATTATATCGGCAACCCTGTCCATGTCCTCGTCGGTGCCCACGGTAATCCTCAGCCAGTCCGATATCCTGCCGCCATTGAAATTCCTTACCAGGACGCCGTTGTCACGAAGCTTCTTCTGGGCTTCCGGCCCCGGTGTCCCCGGAATCCTGACGAACAGGAAATTGGTTTTCGTGTCGGTAACTTCCGCGCCCATCTCAACCAATCTCTGTTTTATTCTCTCCCGGGTGTTTATTATCTTTTTCCTCGTTATGTCAAAATACTCCCTGTCCTCAAAGGCAGCCTGGCCCGCAATCTGGGCAATGGCATCCAGCGGGTACGAGTTGAAGGAATCCTTGACCTTCACAAGCCCGTCAAGCAATTCCCTGCACCCAATAGCCAGCCCGATCCTCTGTCCGGCCAAAGCCCGGGATTTTGAAAGGGTCTGGACGATCAGCAGGTTGTCGTACCTCTGGGTAAGGGGCACGCAGGACTGGCCGCCAAAGTCTATATATGCCTCGTCAACGACTATCAGGGTATTCGGACGGCTTTTTACAAGCTCTTCAATGACCGCGGGCTCAAGATAAAGCCCCGTGGGTGCGTTGGGATTGGCAAAAACGATACCCTTTAAGTCTTCGGGATAATCGGCAAAGTCAATGGAAAAATCGTCTTTCACGGGCACCTGGATATACGGTATCTCGTAGAGGGCGCAGTAGACCGGGTAGAAGCTGTAGGTCACATCGGGAAAACCTATCTTTGTACCGCTGTCGAAAAAGGTCTTGAATAAAAGTGCCAGGATCTCGTCCGAGCCGTTGCCGGCAAAGACGCTTTCCTGGGGGATGTTGTAAAACTCTGAAACGGCTTTCTTTATAAACGCCCCTTCGCTGTTGGGATAAAGGCGCAAAAGTTCCGGGTTATATTCCTTTATCCTCTTTATGACCAGGGGCGAAGGCGGATAAGGGTTCTCATTGGTATTCAGCTTTATAAACTCCATGTTCTGAGGCTGCTCCCCTGCCGTATAGGGAACCAGCCTTCTTGTATTCTCATTCCAGAAACGGCTCATTTTTTACCCTCCATTTCAGTCCTTATGCGGATGGCATTCCCGTGGGCGGTGAGCCCTTCCACATCCGCAAAGGCCGCCACATCTGCCGCTGCCAGGTCAAAGGCTTTCCTGCTGTAGGAAATGACGCTCTGGCGCTTCACAAAGTCATATACTCCGAGGGGCGAGAAGAACCTGGCCGTGCCCGACGTGGGAAGGGTATGGTTCGAACCGGCATAGTAATCGCCAACGGGTTCAGGCGAATAGTTGCCAAGGAAGATCGCTCCGGCGTTCCTTATATCATCAAGGAGCGAGAATGGGTCCTTCGTGCATACTTCAAGGTGCTCGGGAGCGATGGCGTTGGATATCTCTATCGCTTCATCCATATTGCCTGCAATTATTATGGCCCCGTAATCCTCTATGGATTTCGAAGCTATTTCCGCCCTCTCAAGCCTGCCAAGCTGGATCTTTACTTCTTCCGCCACCTTGTATGCCAGCTCTTTCGATACGGTTACCAGTATGCTGGATGCCAGCCTGTCATGCTCGGCCTGGGATAGAAGGTCGGCGGCAACATAGGCGGGATTCGCGGATTCATCGGCAATAACCAGTATCTCGCTGGGGCCCGCTATCATATCAATGCCGCAAACGCCAAAGACCTGTTTCTTGGCTGTAGCCACATATATATTGCCCGGCCCCACTATCTTATCGACCCTGGGAACCGTTTCGGTGCCGTATGCCATTGCGGCTATGGCCTGCGCTCCGCCTATCTTGAATGCCCGGTCGACCCCCGCAAACCTGGCGCAGGCAAGAACGAGGGGATTCATTTTTCCGTCCTTCCCGGGCGGCGAGCACAGGATTATTTCCTTAACTCCTGCTATTTTTGCGGGGATTACATCCATGAGGACCGTTGAAGGCAGAGGCGCGCTTCCCGCAGGGGCATAAACTCCCACCTTCGACAGGGGCACTACCTTCTGGCCAAGGACGATTCCGTTTTCCTTTGTGAAAAACCAGGAGTTTTCACGCTGTTTTTCGTGGTATGCCCTGATGTTTTCAGCAGCCCTGAGGATCACTTCTATAAGGCCCTCGTCCACCGAGGAAATGGCCTCGTCCAATTCTTCGGCCGTTATTTCAAGGGATTCCAGCTTTACGCCGTCAAACCTTTCGGTATATTCAAGCAGCGCTTCGTCGCCGTGCTCCATTACATCCCTTATTATGCCGGATACGGTGTCATCCACGTTTTTCTGCCCTTCAAGGCTCCTTTTCTTCAACGATTCAAACAACCCGGCCAGATCGTCTTTGCCGCATTCATATATTTTCATTATCGATCCCTCGCTTTATCCTCAAAGCTGTTTCCTGATATCCTCTATAAGCTTTGTTATGCGCTGGTTTTCCATTTTCATGCTGACCCTGTTCACCACCAGCCTGGCGCTGACGTCGCAGATGGTGTCCAATACCACCAGGCCGTTTTCCTTCAGTGTCCGGCCGGTTTCCACCAGGTCCACGATGACCTCCGAAAGACCCACCAGCGGCGCCAGCTCGATGGATCCGCTTAGTTTTATGATCTCGACAGATTCCCTTCTTTTATGCCGGAAATACATGCGCGCGACTTCGGGATATTTTGTCGCGACGCGGGTTATGGATACCGAGTCCATCTTCCCTTCAAGCTCTTTCGGTCCTGCCACGCACATCCTGCACCTGGCGAAGCCCAGGTCCAACACCTCGTAAAGGTCCCTGCCCTCTTCGAGCAGTGTATCCTTCCCCACAATTCCTATATCGGCCGCGCCGTATTCCACATATACCGGCACGTCCGCGGGCTTGGCAAGAAAGAACCTGATCTTGTTCTTTTCGTCGGAAAGGATGAGCTTTCTTGAGTTTTCCTTAAGCTCGGAGCAGTCTATCCCCGCTCCTTCAAGAAGGTCTATACTCAGTTCGGTGAGCCGCCCTTTCGATAAGGCAATGGTTATGTATCTCATAGTGTTATCTCCTTTTTCGTACCGTCGGCATTAATGTGCACGATCCTGCACAGCCCTTTGGACCTGGCATATTCCACGCATTTATCGGTTCCTTTTCTTATTATGTCCAGTTCGGCCGGGATACCCTGCGCTTTAAGTTCCCTGCAGTATTCCCCGGCAAGCTTCCTGGCGCTGTCATCATATGTCACCAGTACCCCTTCCCGCTTTTCGGGAACCAGTCTCTTCTGCCTTTCCAGGGCCATCAGCACCATATTTACTCCCAGTGAAAATCCCGTCGCTTCCAGGTCCCTGCCGAACAGGGCCACCAGCCTGTCATAACGGCCCCCGCTCAACACCGGGAAGCCCACTCCATGGGTATGGCCCCTGAAAACTATCCCTGTATAATAGTTCAAGCTCTGCACCATTCCAAGGTCTATCGAAACGTATTCCGAAAGGTTCCTGTCCTCAAGGATCTCCAGCACTTCTTTTATATTCTGAAGGACGCTTGCCGCACGTTTCCCTATATCATCATAATTTATTCTCTGCAGTATTTCCCTGGAACCGAACAGCCTGGGCAGGTCCAGTATGATTTTCTTTATCGAGCTTTTTACCCTGTACCTGTCCATGACCTGCTCAATGCCAACCAGGTTCTTCTGGTCTATGAACTCCCGGACCTCTTCTATAGCGTTCTCATCAAGTCCTGACTCTTCCATCAGCCCCTTGAAAAAGCCCACCTGGCCAATATCGATCTTGAAATCCTCGATCCCGGTCGCCTTCAAAGATTCAATAGCCATGGCGATTATCTCAGCGTCGGCATCAGGAGAATTAACGCCCAGAAGTTCGCAGCCGGCCTGGGTAAACTCGTTCTGCCTTCCTCCGCCCAGTTCGTCAAAGCTGAATGTATTTCCAATGTAGCAGCATTTGATGGGGAATACTTCATCCTTCAGCTTTGTGGCCGCAATACGGGCAACAGGTATGGTTATATCAGGCCTTAAAGCGAGAAGGCGGCCCTTGGAGTCGCAGAACTTATACATGCTCTCCTGTTTAATAAGGCCGTTTTCGAAAACGTCACAGAACTCAATGGTCGGAGTCTCGATCTCCCTGTACCCATTGAGCCTGAACGTCTCCCTTATCCTTTCCTCCAGCAGCCTCTTCTGCCAGCAGGATTCGAACAGTATATCCTGTACTCCTTCCGGTGTATAAATGCTCCATTTCTTCATGACTTACCCCGCTTATCATTTACTTTAATACTTTATTACATTAACGCGTTATCGTAAGAAAGAACGCTTCCTTTATTCTATACCCCTTACTTAACCGTGTCAAGTGAAATGTAATAAGCTTACTTTATTTTACTATACTACTCTTGGTAAAAAATTGATATTTATCGCTATAATATGATATAATAATTTATGAACACACATAATCATTATCCGCTTTTAATATCATTATCATAAAAGTAGACATTCAAAGCCACATAATTTGATATTCTTTTTAGATTCTACTTTAACCCCCTGTGTCTCATTTATGTAATAATGCCACCGGTGCCAGTGTAAACTCCTTCGTCGACGTAAGTTTGGCCATAGACTCCAGGCTAAAATAGCGGCGTCCTACCTGCCATTCATC
>DUSJ01000417.1 GCA_012842645.1 Clostridiaceae bacterium
CTATGACACATACGTAGAACAGGGAGGGGCTAATTTATCAGGCGGCCAGAAGCAAAGGCTGTGCATTGCCCGGGCTTTGCTTAAAAAACCGAAAATACTTATCCTTGACGACTCCACAAGTGCGGTGGATACCAGGACTGATGCAAGGATACGCGAGGCATTGAAGGAGTACATGCCTGAGATGACAAAAATCATCATTGCCCAGAGGATAGCTTCCGTGAAAGACGCAGACAGGATAATAGTCATGGACCGCGGCACCATCAACGGCGTCGGGACCCATGAACAGCTGCTGTCTGAAAATGAGATTTACCGGGAAATATATTACTCCCAGAACAAGGCAGGTGATCGGAATGAAAATTAATGATACCAAAAGCAGAAAGTCGGTTATCCTTCGCCTTGCAGGAGACATATTCAAATTTTACCCTGTAATGCTGCCTATCGTTATAGCATGTATTATTTTCAATGCAGCTGTAAGTTCCATTCCTTCGATTTTTATGCAGAATATTATAGCCGTTGTGGAGCAGAACTGGAGGACAGGGGACTGGAATGGCGCAGCAGGCAAAATATTGCGCTCCGTAGGTATACTGGCGGGGTTCTATATATTGTCGCTGATAAGCGGAGTGGTATATAACCAGATGATGGCCATCATAACCCAGGGGACGTTGAAGAAATTCAGGGTAAAAATGTTCGGCAGGATGCAGACGCTGCCTGTTAAGTACTTCGATACTCACACCCACGGCGATATCATGAGTTATTATACCAATGACATTGATGCGCTGCGCCAGCTGATCTCCCAGAGCTTCCCGAATCTCATGATATCGGTGGTCTCGGTGGTCACCATCTTCTCCATCATGATCTATTACTGCTTATGGCTGACGCTTGTCGTAATAATCGGCGTTTTAGTAATGCTTTTCGTTACAAGAAAAGTTGGCGGAGGCTCAGCCAGGTATTTTGTCAGGCAGCAGAAAGCCCTTGGGCGAATGGAGGGCTTCGTGGAAGAGATAATGAACGGTCAGAAGGTAATTAAGGTTTTCTGCCATGAAGAGGAAAGCAAAGCCGACTTTGACCGGATCAACGAATCATTGTTCGACGATGCCAAGGCTGCAAACCAGTATGCAAATATCCTGGGACCAATCCTGAATAATATTGGAAACATATTATATGTCGTCGTCGCTATTACAGGCGGGATCCTGCTGATTTCAGATGTGCCGAACATAAGCATTTCAGGTCTTGCCATGGGAATCAGCATAACGGTTCCGTTCCTCAACATGACGAAAAAGTTTGTCGGGAACATCAACCAGGTATCTCACCAGGTAAATGCAGTCGTTATGGGAATAGCCGGCGCGCAGCGGATCTATGACTTAACTGACCAGGAGCCGGAGCAGGACAGCGGATATGTTACGCTGGTAAATGCCTGTGAAAAGAACGGACAGTTGACCGAGTGCAGGGAGAAAACCGGGATATGGGCATGGAAGCATCCCCACAGCAGCGATGGCTCGGTGACCTACACCAAATTGTCCGGCGATGTGAGAATGTTCAATGTGGATTTCGAGTATGAGCCCGGGAAAACAGTTTTGCATGACATAAGCCTTTACGCAAAACCGGGACAGAAGGTGGCATTCGTTGGAGCGACAGGCGCAGGCAAAACAACCATAACCAATCTGCTTAACCGTTTCTATGACATCGCCGACGGTAAAATCCGATATGACGGGATCAATATAAACAAGATCAAAAAGTCGGACCTCCGCCGCGCGATAGGTATGGTCCTCCAGGATACCAACCTGTTTACCGGCACCGTAATGGACAATATCCGGTACGGCAGGCTGGAGGCTACCGACGAAGAATGCATCGCGGCGGCGAAGCTTGTAGGAGCGGATGACTTCATAACCCGTCTGCCAGACGGATATTACACCATGATAACCGAAAACGGCACCAGCCTGTCCCAGGGCCAGCGTCAGCTCATATCCATCGCCAGGGCGGCTGTAGCCGATCCTCCTGTCATGATACTGGACGAAGCAACTTCTTCCATCGATACCAGGACTGAGGCCATCGTCCAGCGCGGCATGGATGCCCTTATGAAAGGCAGGACGGTGTTTGTAATCGCCCACCGCCTGTCGACGGTCAAAAACGCTGATGTAATTATAGTTTTGGATCATGGACGCATTATTGAAAGAGGGAACCACGAGGAACTGCTTGCCCTGAAAGGCCAGTATTACCAGCTTTACACGGGAGCATTTGAACTGGAATGATATTAAAGGGAAAGCGGCTGTAGATGCGAACGTCAGCTTCAACAGCAGATATTGGAGGGAATCCTATGGAACACAAAATATTCAAAACCTCTTTTTCGAAAATCTACCCTTTGCTGGTGGAAAAAGCTGTGCGAAAAGGACGGACAAAAGATGAGGTTGATACTGTTATCCGCTGGCTGACAGGATATGACGAATCAGGCCTTAAAGCTCAGATCGATAAAAACGTCGATTACGAGACTTTTTTCAACGAAGCTCCGCATATGAACCCTAATGCGGATAAAATAACGGGAGTTATCTGCGGATACAGGGTCGAAAATATAGAAGATCCGCTTATGAAAAAGATCCGCTGGCTTGACAAACTCGTTGACGAACTGGCAAAGGGGAAGCCAATGGAGAAAATATTGAGGAGCTGATTTATAAAGGCCACCCCATAGCTGATATGCCTGAGAATAAAAAGGAGCTATCTCAAAAGATTGCTGCATTCTGAGATCTTCTGATTGAAGCATGATCTTTTCAATCACTCAGGATGACCGCCTGTAATGAGATAGATCCTGTACACGATATGGATATATCTGTCATAACATTTGCATAAACGGACATGAGACTTTAATCTTTTTTACATTCGTATTCCGGAGATCCGCAAATAATTATGTCGCTGTCCATTCCCAATTTATCGATAATATCCTCATATATGCTCAGCGCAACCTCAGTGGTCCATACAGAGAGCGTATTATCAACATTCAAAGGCACCAACTCACTGCCAAGGATATCAGCCTCGCTTCGCAGGCATTTCAGAAGCACATAAGATTCAAGTTCCTGGCAATCTATGCTGCAGAGCTTTGATTCATTATCAAAATAAGAAAATGGTATAGAAACATTATAATCGAACCAGGGATAGTCATTCACTCCATTGCTGACTATGACAAGTGTTTCATGCGGCTGTTTGCAATTCTGATGCTGGACTACAGGCACACCGGAATCGGATATGACCGTAGAATCAACAAATGCCTTAGTAGTCAGAGGATTATATTGAAGTGCATTCGAAAGGTTGACCGGCAATGTCAGTATATCCACGAATCCATCTTCGTATTCCACAACGAGAATTAACTGGTATCTTACTGTTACCCTGGATTTCCTTCCGCATATGGTATTGGTAGGATAATCCTCAGCAATTACCCTCTTGTAAAGCTTGATGCATCTTACTCCGGCACCCGGGTCGGGTACAGCTGCTGGTACTGAGTTATGGTTAATGATAAGTAACCTGAGCGGAAGTTTTTCACCGGTTCCCTGACTGTGCTGGTTATAGACCTCCTGGAACAGGATCTGAGTATTTTTTAATACCGATTTTGCCAGAACATACTTTGCAAAAATGTCGACCTTTTTCAGATCGATGATAACTTCCTTGCAGTTATTGTCTAGCTCGCTCATTCTATATCTCCTCTATCTATAAAATCTAATATATGCTATGCAATACTGGCAATGTTGTTACAAGCGCCTTTCACTTCCGTCCTGTTAATGAAGGTGTTCTTATCAAAATAAAAAAAGGAGTATATATTGTAGTATGGTTGTTTTTGAAGGAGCATGTGCCATTGGAAAAAAACAGGCCTTGTTATGGAATCTATTCTTTTTACAGCGACCATAAATCTGTAATTTCCGAGTTCCTTGACAGCGTAAGGGATGCAGATGAGATCATACTTTGCGATACCGGTTCCACCGATGGTTCTTCGGATGTTATAAAAAAATTTATTTCCCGAAACCCGGGAACCAATATCAAAGTGGTCAGTGTATCCATATCACCATGGCGATATGACGACATCCGCAATATTGGATTATCTCTGATAAGCAGAAATATCGACCTGTGCATATGCCTGGATATCGGTGAAATTCTTGTTCCCGGGTGGAAGTCCATCCTTGATGACTATTACAACCCGGAGATCGCCAGATATGAGTATTATGTTAAGGTAAGGAGACCGGACTCGGAAAGCATCGTGACAGAAAGCAGGATTCATCGCAATAGAGGTTGCTTCTGGAAGCATCCTGTCTACGAGGAGCTTATAATGGATGCCCCTGGTAACGTCAGGATGATTCCCCGCCTGATGATCACAAGGATGGTTTCTGAACCAAAACATGATATTATCAGGCTTCTTCAACGTTATATCAAAGAACATCCGTCAAGTTGGATCCCATTATGGCGCATTGCTGAAGCTTACCTTGAGAAGGGCAGCTTAATGGAAGCTCATATATTCGCTGATAAAGCATTGCTGCTGTGTGATTGCGAAAAATCGAAGCCATATGCCCTTAAAGCCAGGATATGCCTTGCTGAAGGTCTTTATGAAGATGCCCTTCATTACTTGGACCATGCTATATTATACAAAAATGATTTTCATCTTTGTGTCGAGAAAGCGAAGATCCTTTCAAAGCTGGGGCACCATATGGAAGCTTATGTCATCATGAAGGAAGCCATGAAAAAACTACCGGATAACGCTCCCCATTCTTTTGGCTGGAACAGGGAATTCGATGAGTTCATGGAGAAGGAAAAAATACTGGGACTGGAGGAGATAAGCGGTGGGCAGGTATAAAACTTGTGTCTATGCCATATGCAAAAATGAGGCCGCATTTGTGGACCGCTGGGTGGAGTCCATGTCCGAAGCGGATCTTATCATAGTATGCGATACAGGTTCTGCTGACGACACAGTCCAAAAACTTAAGGACAAAGGCGTAACAGTGTACGAAATAAAGGTCGATCCCTGGCGCTTCGACGTGGCGCGCAATATTTCCATGGCCCTGGTTCCTTCGGATGTTGATATATGTGTATGTACCGATCTTGATGAAATGATGGAGCCGGGATGGCGGGAACGGCTTGAAAAAGCATGGAAACCAAATACTGACTCTCTTCATTTTCTGTTTACGTTCAGCTTCAATGAGGACGGTTCAAGGGGTACGACTTTCTGGAAAAATAAGATCCATGCCCGCAAAGGATACAGGTGGACCCATCCTGTTCATGAAATACTTCAGTTTGTGGAAGAACGGCAGGAAAATATCGTTTATGAACCGAATATCCGTCTGAATCATTTTCCATGTGCAAAGGAGTCCAGGAGCAATTATCTTCCCCTTCTTGAACAGGCTGTAAAAGAGTCTCCCGAGGATGACCGCAACATGCACTACCTTGGGAGGGAATATCTTTACAATCAGCGTTGGGACGACTGTATTGATACATTAAAGAGACATCTGTCCATGCCATCGGCAACCTGGCGGGATGAAAGATGCGCTTCCATGAGATATATCGCTATGGCATATATGGCGAAGAATATGGTCGGTGAAGCTAAAAGCTGGCTGTACCGTGCCATTGCCGAAGCGCCGCATCTCAGGGAGCCTTATGTGGATCTTATCAGGATATTTTACCAGGAAAGAAACTGGCCGGGCGTATATCATATGGTTCATGAAGGGTTGAAGATCAGGGACAGGTCCACAACATATATCAACGAAGCATATGCCTGGGACTATACGATTTATGATTACGGAGCCATTAGCGCCTTTGAGCTTGGAAGATATAAAGAAGCGCTGGATTTTGCAGAGACCGCGTACAAAATGGCTCCTCATATCGAGCGATTGAAAAGCAATCGTGATTTGATCAGTAAATATGCCATGTAAGCTGCACTTTCTCTATGCCGAGAGATGGTGTAATCACTGATATTGCAGCGTTCTTCTCCGTAGGTGCCGCAGTATCCCTTATTGGCAGCACTGTAACAATATCGGCCCAGCTCTATCAATCCACTACGCCGGATAACACTTTCGCACCTATTCCTGGCGCTGTGGTCACATTGGCTCCGGGTCTTACTGGACTGGTCAGCATCGGTACAGTGGCAAGCGGAGAGACAAACGGGCTGAATATTCCTGTGACAGCGGGGACTCGTTTGTTGATGGTATTCTCGGCTGCTGTTACTGCCGGCCTGGATATCGCCACTATTATTTCAGGTTTTGCCAGCGCAGGTGTCAATATCATCTGACGGTCAAGCAACTATGCGGAATAACGCAATCATTTGTCTACAGGGCGACACGAAAGTCGCCCTGTTTTTATTTATACAAAGGAGCCAGTTAAAACAGGTAAAAATCCGTTGCATATCCGAATAAAATTGAACGGAGGGGGTGATGCGATGCAGCCGAATTTTTATGCGGGAAAATATACATTTTTCGATGAAGTATTGTTTGAATGCAGTTTCAGTGACTTATTGGGAATAGAGGCAGAGGATATCGAAGCTGGGGATGCACTCAGTTGCTGCCTTTATGACATTGGTTTTCATTCGGCTGAGGATCATGACAGTATAGAACAGACAATGGCTTATTCCCTTGAGATATTCTGCGATGTACGTCATAAATATCAGCAGCATTCAGGGATCGTTTCCCGGAAAATCAACGGTGAAAAGAAACTCCTTATTCCCAAAAAGGAAATCGAGGGGCTGACGGCTGCAGAATCAGAAAACCACAGCATAATAAACCATATCAGTAATACAGCGTTCCATACCCGGAACCTGAAAAACGGGGATATTTACCTTGCGGTAACGGCAAATATCGAAATTATGATTCTTGATGAACCTCATGAAGATTTTTGGATCTGCAGCCGGACAGATATAGTGCCGCCGGCACAAAATGAAGTTCATGACTGGAAAAAGCTTATTAAGGATATCAGTATAAGGGATACGGTGCTCCTTTTCGAAAACCTTATACAACTTATAAAGGAAAATGTTTGCAGTGGTCCCGATGATGATGCCGGTACAGACAAAAAAAAGCTGGAACAGGAAAACCTGCTGCTGAAATACGAACTAAATGAACTGCGAAACAGGATCCTTGCATTAAGCAGCAGGATCAGCGAAAGAGATTATATCATAGACGGTTTGCTAAAAATCATCAAACCCCTGTAGAAATGACAGGGGTTTGAAGAAAGCCTGATCCATTATGAGCAGCAGCCGCAGTCAGAGGGTTTGCAGTTGTATTCCTCAGGTTTTCCATAAACGATGACATCCTGATCTATACCCAGTTTGTCGATTATGTCTTCAGTTACCTTAAGTTCCACTATAGTCGTCCATACAGACTCTGTCGGGCTTGTGCTTACCAGGAACGTATCAAGTATATCCAGGTCATAGCGGAAGCACTTAAGCAGTATGTATGACTGGAGACTGGGATCCTCAAGGTAACACTGCCTGATCTGAGGCTCAAACATTGAATACGGAATGGAAACAGTGTATTCAAAGCTTGTATAGTTGTTTACACCTGCCGCTACAATGATGAGCGACTCGTTTGGCGGATACTTGCTCTGATGCTGAAGAACAGGGATTCCTGCTGTATCGATAACTGTGGAATCAACGAATGCCTTTGTCGTCGCAGGATTGTACTGGAGCCTGTTGGAAAGGTTCCTCGGCAGCGTGATTACATCGAAGTTCCCGTTCTCATACTCAACCAGCAGGACCAGTTCGTACCTGTGGGTCACCCTGGATTTGCTTGTACAAATCAGGGTATTTCTCGGATAATCAGGTTCGATTATACGTTTGCACAGCTTGACACAAGTCACCGGCGAACCAAGGACAGGCTGCTCCGCGGGAACACTTCCGTCATTGATGATGTAGATCCTGAAAGGCCTTTTCTTACCAGTCGCCACTCCGTTGAAGTATTCTTCCTGCCATAAAGTGTAGGTATCAGCAAGGACCTTTTTGCCCAGAACTTGCTTAGTGAAAATATCTACTTTATGCAGACCCTCAATATTAGTTAATTCTTCAGACATATAAACAACTCCCGTTATGATGTTTGCTTTCTGTTTTATATTATGTATCTCAGGATATAACTGCTACTTGAAAAACCTTGATAATTTACTTCCTGATGCGCTCTTTCGTTCCTGCGATCTCAGCATTTCGGTATTTGTCTGGATATTGTCCAGCAATTGCTTCATTATTGCCATCTCGCTCTGTAACTGGTTTATTTTTTCTATTATTTCTTTCTGCTTTTCTTCAAGGGCCGGCAATGATATTGGGTTCATAACAACTTTTTTGCCGATCGTCTGGGTTTTGTCAGGGACCTTAACGCCCAAAGGGGCCAGAGTATCAGGATCGGTTTTAAATTCAATAAATTTTGGAAACTCTTTTTCCGACTCTTCCCGCTTTATGCGCTTCCATCCCGAACTGAAATTTGAAACGTAGCCGAAGTCATCCATCGCGCTTCACCTGAATTAAAATTCCTCATATCATTATATGAAAATAAAAAAAGAAGTATATTCAGGTACAACCTCCTGAGATAAATTCTAATTTTTTGTATGAGCATCTGTCCTTGAACTCTCTGCATCCTGCAAGATCTGAGATACGGTATATATGATAGGCCGGGAAAGTGGTATCTACATACATTTCAAAATCATTGACAGCCGCCCTTACGCAGAAATGCCGGTCTTCACCGGCAAAGCTGAGATTGTATATCCTGGAGAATGATACATTGCTGTTGATAACTTTTTTGCTTATAAGCGTGCCCCCGCCAAGACCCCCAACCTTGTATACCCCGGGCTTTTTTAGCATGGAATGGAATTCTTTCGTCTTTTCCCTGACCTTATCAGGTCCCAGGGCAGCCCCTCCAGGTTCGTACTGGGTGTAGTTGTCATATAACCAGACCTGCGGGTAAAAGGGCCCCGATGGAGCCCATCTGGTCCAGTAGATCTCGGAAATTATATCCTTCTTCTGCTTACTCAAATGAATGAGAGTATTCGGATGCAGAAGAAGATCAGAATCCACAAAAAACAGGCTGTCATAGTTACCGTCCCTGGCAAATCCGAGAATCCTGTTCCGATATTCGCCTACCCTTGAAATGGTGCCATTATCCCATTTATGCTTGTAATCTGTCCCGCAGGCCGGCTGCCTGTCTCCGTTTATAAGCGTGCAGGGAAGTATTTCGGCCAGCTTTTTGAGAAGCCTGGCCGATTCCTTGTCTGTGTTGTCGTCAATAAATAAAAAGTCTGCCCTGATCCCTTCACAGTTCAGATTGAACAATGACTCAGCGTATTCTTTCAATATTTCAGGTTTTTCCCTGACTGGAGCGGCAATGAGAATACGCTTGCCATCCATCATTCTGTCGTCCCGATGACTGTTATTTCCTCTTCGCTGGCCAACTGTACCAGGATATCATAGAATACAGACAAATCAACTCTTGTCGCCGGTACCGGAGGTGATCCTGTTCCTTCAAATCCAGTGTCTCCGATTTCCGCATTCCAGGTCATATTGCGGAGAGTGACGATGACTGTGAAATCATCGTCCGCCGGAATTGTTCCCGTAAACTCGTCGAGAGTAATGGTCATGGTATAGATAAACC
>DUSJ01000418.1 GCA_012842645.1 Clostridiaceae bacterium
ATTCAGGTTTTACCCCGGAAACGGCTATATATCGGGTCAGGTCCTGTACCTTGAAGTAAAAGACGAAGACGTGCGGCGGTACAGGGCGGAATATTATTCGTGCCTTGAAGGGAGCAATGTGCCGGAGATCATTGCTTCCGGCAAGGCGAAGCCTGATTTTTCCGTGTCCAGAACCATATCGTCCGATGAACCGGAAAGGCCGGGAGGAACTATCCTTAAAAGCCATAAAATACTTGCCGGCGCTCTTATTTACGAGATCCTGTCCGGTGTAACGGGGAAACGCCTTCCATATGGCTCCCTGACAGGAGTAAGGCCTGTAAAGCTTGCAATAAGCTGTATCAGGGATGGCCTTGACAAAAACGGCGTAATAAACGCCCTGGCATACGCAACGGGGATGAGCCGGGAAAAAGCGGAACTTCTCTATGACGTGGCTGAAGCCGAACTGCCTTATATAGAGCATGATCCCGACAGCGTCCATATCTATGTGGGAATACCTTTCTGCACCAGCAGGTGCCTGTACTGTTCCTTTGCCTCATATCCCGCGGACCGGTACAGGACCTTAATTCCTGAATATATCGAAGCCCTCGGCAAAGAAATACGTTTTACAGGAGAAATGGTTGAATCGGGAAATCTATCCGTACGGTCGGTATATATCGGCGGCGGGACTCCTACTGCCCTTGACAGCCATAGCCTTGACCATGTCCTTTGCCTTCTGAATAGGAACATTGACATCAGTAACGCCGAGTTCACCGTCGAAGCGGGAAGGCCCGATACCATCGACGAAGAAAAACTCAGGGTGCTAAAAAGCAATAACGTGACAAGGATAAGCATAAATCCCCAGACCATGAACGAAGAAACGCTGAAAATAATAGGCAGGAACCATACTCCCGATGATATAAGGCAGAAATTTTTCCTGGCCCGGGAAATGGGATTCGGGAACATCAACATGGACATCATAGCAGGACTTCCCTATGAGAACGGGGAGATGTTTATGAATACCCTTGAAAAAATAGAGGAGATGGCCCCGGAAAGCCTGACTGTCCATACCATGGCGGTAAAAAGGGCTTCAAGGCTTCATGGCGATATAGATGGCTACCGGCTTACGGAAGACAGCATCGTGGAGGCCATGACAGGAGCGGCAAGGCGTTCCGCCGAAAGGATGGGAATGAGGCCGTACTATCTTTACAGGCAGAAAAACATACTTGCAAACCTTGAGAACATCGGCTACTCCAAGCCGGGTTTTGAATGCATATACAATATTAATACCATGGAAGAATCCCAAACCATAATCGCGCTTGGGGCGGGAGCCATATCCAAGTTCGTTTCCCGGGACGGCAAAAAAATTGAGCGGGCCTGCAACGTAAGAGAGGTCGCTCAATATATCGAACGCATCGACGAAATGATCGAAAGGAAAAAAGCCTTTATTTCACTTTGATGTCCAGTATTTCGCCCACGTACATCCTGTGGTAATCCGAACCGTTATAGTTCTTTTCAATGGATGGGTCCAGGAACTGCGCAGGGGTTATGTCCTGGAAATATATTTTCCTGCATTCGATTATGACCCTGGCCTGCTCGAAACCGGTGGTCCCGTTGCCTGCCGGGAAAGGCTTTAGTCCTGTCTCTCTGGCCTTGTCTACATCCCTTCCGGACCTGGTGCCGCAAAATGCGAGCGCATTACGCCATTCTTTGGTAAAGAAGCTCAAAGAGAAAGTTTCATTTTTTTCCATGAACTCATACGTGTACCTGCTGGGTCTAATAAAAACAAAACATACGTTTTTGCCCCATAAAACTCCCATGCCGCCCCAGCTTGCAGTCATGGTATTGTAATTGTCAGGCGTACCTGCCGTGATCAGCATCCAGTCATTGCCTATGAGATCGAATACGTTATCGCGGATCTCGACTGGCTTTATCGATTTGAATCCCTTTGACACTGTACATCTCTCCTCTGGAATATATTTCATTATGATTCTACCATAATAGAAGTATCTTTGTTGACTCATAATCATAACATATGTTAACTTGAAGAATGTAATTCAAGGCATCCGGCAACGGAATGCTGTGCGAAGATTATTATGTGCTGCGCTTAAATCGCATGCAGGCATGCCGCTTTAAAGTAAATTGAATAATCCGGTATTATCAATTGCATTGTTATAGATTTTTCGCACAGTCAGACGTTCCGGTGAACGAGGTTTTTATGGCAGCAAGACTGGGAAAGATCAGGAAAACTCTTTATATAATATTCGCGATCACAATATCCGTCCTGCTTTTTCTGTACTGGCAGAACGATACGCTGCAGGTCACCAGGTATTCGCTGAAGTTCAGCGACCTGCCTGCCGATTTCGACGGGTTCAGAATAGCGCAAATAAGCTATATGCACGGGAAGACCTTTGGAAAGCGGAACTCAAGGTTAGCCGGAAGAATCAGGTCTTTGGATCCGGATATGCTTATCATTACCGGAGATATGATGAGTTCCACAAAAGATGACAGCGAAGCGTTTCTTGACTTCCTTGAACTTTTTGATAATGCGTGTCCGGTGTTTATGTGCCTGGGAAATCATGAACAGATTGCCGAACTGATAAATGAGCCCGTTTATAACGCTTATATCAAAAGGCTCGAGGACAGGGGGGTAATCCTCCTTGATAATAAGAAGGCGACCATAACCAGGGGAAAGGGCAAAATAAATCTATATGGCCTGACCCTTGAACTTTACCATTATTCCGGGAGAGATAGCGGGTATTACGATGAAAACCTGTTCCCGACTGAAGAATTTATCGAAGGGGTGCTAAAAAAGCCGGAGAGCGGATTTAACATCATGCTTGCCCATCACCCGGCATATTTTCTGCAATATGCTTCCTGGGGGGCAGATCTTGTTTTTTCCGGGCATATTCACGGAGGAATAGTCAGGATACCTTTTATGGGCGGGCTCCTGTCGCCCGACAGGGTTTTCTTTCCCGAATATGATGCCGGACTGTTTGAAGCAGGAGATTCTAAAATGATCGTAAACCGCGGCCTGGGATATTCGGTAATAAATATAAGGCTGTTCAACAGGCCGGAAATTTCCTTTGCAATACTCAGCAGGATGTAAATTTCTCCCATGCAGAATAAAAATGTAGATATTGATAATTACAATAAAAATGATAGTATATATATGTGACAAAATTTAATAAAAAAAATAAAAGAAAAAGAGGGGAATCATATGAAAAGAATTTTGTCAGTAGTTCTTCTAGTCATTTTTGCGCTCACACTGTTCTCAGGCTGCGGCGGCAGCAAAGGTTATGAAATAGCGCTCATAACCGACAAAGGCAACATCGACGACAAGTCATTCAACCAGGGGTCCTGGGAAGGCGTGGTAGAATTCGCAGAGGCCAATAAGAAAACCCATAAATATTATAAACCCGAAGATGTAAGTGACGAAGCTTACCTGAAGACAATCGACCTGGCTGTACAGGGCGGAGCAAAGGTTGTCGTTACACCTGGCTTCCTTTTCGAGGTAGCAATTTATGAAGCCCAGTACAAGTATCCCGATGTGAAATTCATCCTGCTGGACGGCGCACCTCACACGGCTGACTACGGAACCTACAAGACAGAGAGCAACGTGGCCAGCATCATGTATGCCGAGGAAGAATCGGGATACCTTGCCGGATATGCCGCTGTGAAGGATGGCATGACCATGCTCGGTTTCATGGGCGGTATGGCTGTTCCTGCAGTTCAGGCTTTCGGTTACGGCTACCTCCAGGGTGCTGAAGATGCAGCCAAGGAACTCGGCCTTGCCGATGGATCTGTAAAAGTTATTTACCATTACACCGGCGACTTTGCTGAGACCGACGTAAACAAAGCTACGGCTAAGACAATGTACCAGGAAGGCGTAGAAGTTATTTTCGCATGCGGCGGTTCTGTCGGCAAGAGCGTTATGGCTGCTGCCCAGGAAGCTGGCAGGAAGGTTATAGGTGTTGACGTTGACCAGAGATATGACAGCGAGACTGTTATAACCTCTGCTACAAAAGGTCTCCGTGAATCCGTCAAACAGGTTCTTGAGGCAATTTACAAGACCAACAGCTGGGACAAGTACGGCGGAAAGACCACTTACTTCGAAGCAAAGAACAACGGCGTAGGCCTTCCCACAACCATTATCGGAGATCCTAAGGGCAATGCATTCGACAGGTTCACCAAGTTCACAAAGGCTGATTATGATGCTGTATTTGCAAGACTTGTTAACGGAGAAGTAGATCCCATCCGTTCAATCCAGGTTGCTGACCCCAATGGTTATGCTACCGCAGAGGAACTTACCAATGGGCTTAACCTGAAGAAAGTTTCCGTTACAACAAGATAAAGGATAAGATTATTACGCCATACCTTAGCGGGTATCTGAATTAAAAAGGGGAAGGCAGAGAGCTTTCCCCTTTATTAAAATAAGCCGGATCAACAGGTTTGCCGCACGCCTGCTTGCGGCTCCAGGGAATACTTGGGCAAATCAAACTGGATGAGGTAAGTATGAGTGAATATATTATTGAAATGCTCAATATAACAAAAGAGTTTCCAGGCATACTGGCAAATGACAATATTACTTTGCGCCTTAAGAAAGGTGAAATACATGCTCTGCTTGGAGAAAACGGTGCAGGCAAATCGACGTTGATGAGCATATTGTTCGGTTTGTACCAGGCAGACAGTGGAGAAATAAGGAAAAACGGGGTTCCTGTCCAGATAAGGAATCCAAATGACGCCAACGCACTGGGGATAGGAATGGTCCATCAGCATTTCAAGCTGGTTGAGATCTTTACCGTCCTTGAAAACATTATCCTTGGTGTCGAGCCCAATAAGCTGGGTTTCCTCAAGATGAAGGAAGCCAGGGAAAAAGTTATGGAACTGAGCGAGAAATACGGCCTCAGGGTGAACCCGGACGCGGTTATAGAAAAAATATCTGTTGGGATGCAGCAGCGTGTCGAGATCCTGAAAATGCTGTTCCGCGAAAATGAGATCCTTATTTTCGACGAACCGACCGCAGTGCTCACTCCGCAGGAAATCGATGAACTGATGGAGATAATGAGAGGATTCAATAAAGAGGGCAAATCCATCCTGTTCATTACCCATAAGCTGAACGAAATCATGGCCGTTGCTGATCGCTGTACCGTATTGTGGAAAGGCAAGTGCGTGGGAACGGTGGAAGTGAAAAATACTTCCAAGGAAGAACTTTCACGCATGATGGTAGGCCGTGATGTCAGTTTCGAAGTTGAGAAAAAAGACATGGAACCAGGAGATGTGGTCCTTTCTGTAAGGAATCTCACTGTGCCTTCGAAGTTTCATAAAAAAAATGCGGTCAGGAATGTTTCCTTTGACGTAAGGGCCGGGGAAATTGTATGTATCGCCGGCATCGACGGGAATGGGCAGACAGAGCTGGTGTCAGCCATCACAGGGCTTGAGAGACCGAGCGGTGGAACAATAACCCTGTGCGGAAAGGATATCACCAGGGCAAATATCAGGACCCGTTCGAAAACAGGGATGAGCCATATCCCGGAAGACCGTCACAAGCATGGACTGGTTCTTGATTATACCCTTGAGCAGAACATGGTTCTGCAGCGCTACTGGGAGCCGGAATTCCAGAACAAGGGATTCATAAAAAAACGCAATGTAAGGAATTATGCTGAAATGCTGATCGAGAAATATGACGTGCGGTCCGGTCAGGGGCCGTTGACCATTGCTCGCAGCATGTCGGGCGGCAACCAGCAGAAAGCCATAATCGCTCGTGAGATCGACAAAAAGCACGAACTCCTGGTAGCCGTGCAGCCAACACGAGGGCTTGACATCGGAGCTATAGAGTACATCCATAAACAGCTCGTGGCCAGTCGTGACGCAGGCAAGGCTGTTTTGCTTGTTTCACTGGAACTGGATGAAGTCATGGCTGTCAGTGACCGTATCCTTGTCATATACGAGGGAGAGATTGTCGGCGAACTTGATCCGAAGAAAACTACGGTCCAGGAGCTTGGGCTTTACATGTCGGGCGCAAAACGCGACATCGCATAAGCTTAGCGTTGCAAAGGAGAATCAAGATGCAGCTGGATATAAAAAAGATAACGAAAAGCAATGGGTTTTCAGCTTTCACGTCAGCATTGCTGGCCATTGGCCTGGGCCTGGTATGCGGCTTTCTTGTCATGCTGGGGGCAAGTCCTGAAAACTCGCTGTACGGTTTTCAAACATTGCTTTTTGGCGGTATGACCAGGCTGGGTGACGTGGTTTATTACGCCACTCCTATTATCATGACAGGTCTTGCCGTTGGTTTTGCTTTTAAAATGGGCCTGTTTAACATAGGAGCATCGGGCCAGTATACGATGGGAATGTTCTTTGCCATGTACGTGGGCTTTATGTTCAAACCTCCCGAGTCAATTCATTGGCTGCTCTGCATGTTGGCAGGGCTGGTCGGCGGAATACTGTGGGGCTTTATACCCGGATTTTTCAAGGCCCTGTTGAATGTCAACGAAGTTATCACGTCGATCATGTTCAACTATATCGGGATGTACCTGGTGGACATGCTCATTACCAAAAACTCCACCATGTATATTTCCATCAAGGCAAGGACAGCTTACCTTCCTGCGAGCGCCCAGATGCCTTCCCTTGGTATCAGAAATTCCGGCGCCAATATTTCTTTCATCATCGCGCTGTTAATAGCGGTTATACTGTTCATAGTGCTGGAGATGACGATATTCGGGTACGAACTGAAAGCAACCGGCTATAACAAACATGCGAGCATATATGCCGGCATGAACGGAAAACGGAACATAATACTGACGATGATGATAGCCGGCGGACTTGCAGGACTCGGCGGCGCGTTCTATATCCTGTCGCCTTCGACTATACCGGGCGCGAGCATGACTTATGAACCTATAAACGTAATTGCATCAAATGGTTTTACGGGAATAGCCGTAGCGCTCCTGGGAAGTTCGAATCCGCTTGGTATCATTTTCTCCGGGCTGTTCATTTCTTATATTCAGCGCAGCGGCAGTCTCGTGGAGCTTTACGGATATAAACCTGAAATCATAGATATCGTTATCGCAGTCATCATTTACTTCTCAGCATTTGCGAGACTGATGGGAATGGCTATACCAAGGCTGTTTAAAGGCAAAAAGTCCCGTCATTCAGAATCACATGATGATGCTTCCGAACCGGACAACCCTCCGGAGGGACCGGGAGAGGAGATTCCCGCATCGGACAATCCTGCGGTGGAAGCATCGGGAAAGGGGGCGTGATTTATGGATACATTGTATTTCCTTGTTCAAAATACGCTTCCTGTTGCCATACCGCTGCTATTGGTAGCGTTGGGCGGTATGTTCAGTGAGCGCAGCGGCGTTATAAACATAGCTCTTGAAGGTATCATGCTGTTTGGAGCATATTTTGGCTGCCTGTTCGTATATTCGCTCCAGGGTTCCGCTCTCAGTGCACAGTTAATCCTGGTGCTTGCAATGCTCGTGGCAGCCATATCGGGATTCCTGTACTCGCTGCTCCTGTCTTTCGCCGCGATCAACATGAAATCAGACCAGACAATTACCGGCACAGCGCTCAACATGCTGATTCCGGCCGTAATTCTGCTGTTTTCCAAGATGAAATTCAACAGCGACGGCGTTACCACCAACGTACCCTTCTATGTACGTAAGATACCGGTCCTGGGCGATATACCCGTCATCGGGCAGTTGTTCTTCCAGAATACGTATATAACGATCTATATAGGTTTCGTACTGTTTTTAATATCAACCATCGTGCTTTACAAGACCCGCTTCGGACTGCGGCTGAGGGCATGCGGCGAGCATCCCCATGCGGCCGATTCGGTTGGCGTAAACGTTAAAAAGATGAGGTACGCAGGCGTGAGCATATCAGGCATACTGGGCGGTATCGGCGGATTCTTTTACGCGGTAGGCGTCATGGACGGAAACACCAACGGCCATACAGGAGTCGCAGGTTTCGGTTTCCTCGCCCTCGCTGTAATGATATTCGGTCAGTGGAAACCGGGAAGGATATTCCTGGCAGCGCTTTTCTTCGCGTTCCTCAGGATGCTTTCCAGGTCAATAGCGCTTATACCGTTCCTGTACAACCTCGGGATTGACAATACCTTCTACAAGATACTGCCATACCTTGTCACCATGATTGTTCTTGCCTTTACGTCCAAGCATTCAAGGGCGCCCAAGGCCGAAGGCATACCTTTTGATCCCGGTGCGAGGTAAACAGGGCAGAAAAAGGGAAATACTGGTTGAAACACGGACATGTTAAATGGTACAATTCAAATAAGTATTGAATTACTGGCCAGGAGGTTATATTATGAGTGATTTCAAATTTTGTGATTCCTGTGGCTACAAAATCCCAGCAACTGCTATGTTTTGTCCTATGTGCGGACAGAAGCAGGAACCTGTACAGGCGCCTGAACCGACTCCTCAGCCGGATGTGACCCAGCAGGAACCTGCCAGCGTTACACAAACACCTGAAGAAGTTCAGACCGCTGAAACCAAACCGGCCGGCCAGGAAGAGCAGATAAACAGCGAAGTAAAACCTGAACCTGCAGAAACTGTACCGGAAACGTCACCAGCTGCAGCTCCCGCTGAGCCGGAAAAACCTGATACACAGCAACCACAGGTTACATACGCTCCTCCACCGCAGCCTCAACCTGCGCCTCAGCCGGTTTCTCAGCAACCTCAGCCTCAATATCAACAGCCGGCACAACAGCCTCAGGGCGCTCCGGTTACTGCAGCCGCGCAGCAGGAAGCTCCGGTTAAAAAGAAGAAGAAATTCCCCTGGGTGTTTACGATACTGTGGTTGGCTATGTTAGCCGCAGTCGGCGTTTGGGCATATTTCATCTTCGTTGCTCCAAACTATGATTACCCTGAACTTACCGAGGACGCCCAGAGATTTATTCTCTTTACGGCCTGTGTAGCCGCACTGATTTACACACTGAGCCTGAAGCTTGCCATGAAGAAGCTCAGGGCGATTCCTACAATTATACTGGTTGTTTTGACTATAGTAGGATTCTTTTTCTTCTGCCTTATAGAGCTGACTGATGGATTCCTGCATGAAACTGTTGTCAACATAGTCGAAAGCATAAGTCCGTGATATTGAAACTGTCTATTAATGAGCGCTCCGCGCTTATGTGAACAGTGGGGACATTCCGCGGCATGCCGGACTCGCGAAGCAGCGGTGTGTCCCCATTTTTGCACCGAATAATATTTGCCGTATAAGAATTAAATTGAATCTCAGGAGGAAATCAATGAGTCTGCAAAAGTACATCAGTATGGCGCTCGAACTGGGCGCTGACCACGCGGTAGAGTTCACGACCGACCAAATAGCCTTTGACTCAAGAACAATTCTTAAATGCATGTTCGGATGTTCCGACTGGGGCTTCGGCCATACCTGCCCCTCAAGGAAAGGATCATTGTTGCC
>DUSJ01000419.1 GCA_012842645.1 Clostridiaceae bacterium
AAGACTTCAAAGGCGCTAAGATAACGGCCCAGCTGAACACGTTCCATTATACCGTTATCGACCAGATCGAGGGCGTCAATAAATTGGAGGCAATGGATGATTTTCCTGCAATGCGCGTTGCCCTGGAATCGGGAATAATCGACGGATATGTTTCGGAAAGACCTGAGGGTGTAAGCGCAGAAGCCGCAAACCCCAACTTCAAGATGATAGAATTGACCGACGGCGGCTTTGAAACCTCGCCCGAAGATACGGCTATTGCAGTTGGCGTCAAAAAGGGAAGCCAACTGACAGCAAAAATAAACGAGATACTTAAGGAGATTTCCCAGGAGGAACGCGTAAGGCTGATGGATGAAGCCATCAGGAACCAGCCTTCTTCGAACTGATGAACAAAATGGTGAATGCAGGTCATATGGATCGTTCACATGGCCTGCATTCATTTTTGCTGCCGGGGAGGATATAGGATAGAATATGTTTTTTCAAAAAATTATCACGATTCTGAGCGAGAACTGGCAGATGTTCCTGCGCGGCGCTGCCATGACGCTGTATATTTCTGTAATAGGAACGATTTTCGGTTTCATAATCGGCCTGGTAGTGGGAGTCATTCGTACAATTCCCATTCCGGAACGCGGGTGGAGGAAGCCGCTGCTTAAGGTGATAAACTGGCTTCTTTCGGCATATGTCGAATTTTTCCGCGGTACGCCCATGATGGTCCAGGCCATGGTCATATATTACGGTTCGGCGGAAGCGCTGGGAATCGATATGGACAGATATGCGGCGGCCATATTTATCGTTTCGATAAATACCGGGGCATATATGGCCGAGATCGTAAGGGGCGGCATAATATCCATCGACAAGGGCCAGTTTGAAGCTGCCCACGCCATTGGCATGAACCATTTCCAGACCATGGTCTACGTGGTTATGCCCCAGGTCATCCGGAACATACTTCCTGCCACCGGCAACGAGTTCGTGATAAACATCAAGGATACCTCGGTGCTGAACGTGATTTCGGTATCAGAACTGTTTTTCACGACCAAGTCCATCGCCGGCAGCACGTTTATTTTCTATCCGCCTTTCTTTATCGCCTGCCTTATTTATTTCATAATGACCTTCACGGTCACGCGGATACTCAGGCTGATCGAAAAGAAACTGGACGGGCCCGAAAACTTCATCCTGGCGGGCAACCAGATGCAGGTGGCCAGGCCGGAAGACATGATCAGGAAAAACAGTTGAAACGCAGGATAGCATAAGCCACAGGGGGAAGATATGGAAACTATTATTGAAATACAGCACCTGAGCAAAACGTTCGGGACCAATGAAGTCCTCAGGGATATAGATTTTTCAGTTAAAAAAGGCGAAGTGGTCTGCATCATCGGGTCGTCCGGATCGGGCAAGTCCACGCTGCTTCGGTGCATCAACCTGCTGGAAAAGCCCAGCGGCGGCAGGATCATATACAGGGGCGAAGACATACTCGATGAAAAGCATGACATACATGCCTATCGCACCAAGCTTGGCATGGTGTTCCAGCAGTTCAACCTGTTCAATAACTATAACGTGCTTGGCAATTGCATCGTAGGGCAGATGAAGGTCCTGAAGCGTTCGCGGGAAGAAGCGACAAAGGTGGCCATGAAATACCTGAAGGTGGTCGGAATGGACCAGTATATCAACGCAAAGCCCAGACAGCTTTCGGGCGGGCAGAAGCAGAGGGTCGCCATCGCAAGGGCGCTGTCCATGGAGCCCGACGTGATGCTTTTTGACGAGCCCACATCAGCCCTGGACCCTGAAATGGTGGGCGAAGTCCTGAAGGTAATGAAAGAACTGGCTGAACTGGGGCTTACCATGCTGATCGTAACCCATGAAATGGGGTTTGCGAGGGATGTCGCAGACAGGGTCGTGTTCATGGACCAGGGAGTAATCGTTGAAGAAGGTCCCCCGGAACAGGTGCTTCTCAATCCTGTCCAGGAAAGGACCAGGGAGTTTTTAAGCCGCACCCTTAACCAGCTATAAATTGCCTTAGACAGCCGAAATCACAGGTGGGAGATTGACTCGATGCAACCATTGTGCTATTGTTTGATAGGACGTAAGTCCAATGTTCCATAAATCGGAGATACAGGAGCTAACCATGGCTAAAATAGGTTTTGACAACGATAAGTACATCAGTCTTCAGTCCCAAAAGATACTGGACCGCATATCATACTTCGGAGGGAAACTGTATCTTGAGTTCGGAGGAAAACTTTTCGACGATTACCACGCTTCAAGGGTGCTTCCGGGATTCCAGCCCGACAGCAAAGTAAGGATGCTTCTTCAACTTAAAGACCAGGCAGAGATAGTTATCGCCATAAATGCCGATGACATTGAAAAAAGCAAACGCAGGGGAGACCTTGGAATAACATATGATCTTGATGTTCTGAGACTTATCGACGCGTTCCGCGATATCGGCCTGTACGTGGGCAGCGTGGTCATCACCCATTACCGTTCGCAATACACTGCCGACCAGTTCCAGAAAAGGCTTGAGAACCTTGGCATGAAGGTATACAGGCATTATCCGATACCCGACTATCCTTCAAATATTTCCCTGATTGTCAGCGACGAAGGTTATGGAAAAAATGATTATATAGAAACTGAGCGCTCGCTTGTCGTGGTTACCGCCCCGGGACCCGGGAGCGGAAAAATGGCTGTCTGCCTGTCCCAGCTTTATCATGAAAGCAAGCGCGGAGTCCAGGCGGGTTATGCCAAGTTTGAAACTTTCCCGATCTGGAACCTTCCCCTCAAGCACCCGGTTAACCTTGCGTACGAGGCTGCAACTACCGACCTCAACGACGTCAACATGATAGATCCTTTCCATCTTGAAGCCTACGGCGTCACTGCCGTCAACTACAACAGGGATATAGAGATCTTTCCTGTCCTGAATGCAATATTGGAGAAAATAGACGGCAAATCGCCATACAAGAGCCCGACCGAGATGGGAGTCAACATGGCGGGATTCTGTATTACTGATGATGACGCAGTTTGCGATGCCGCCAAACAGGAGGTAATAAGAAGGTATTACAGTACCTATTGTTCACACAGGCAGGGGCTGGCCGACAAGACGGAAGTATACAGGCTTGAGCTGCTGATGAAGCAACTGGGGATATCCACGAAAGACAGGCCGACAGTTGAAGCAGCCTTAAAGAGGGCTGAAGAGACGGGCGCGCCTGCAGTGGCCATCCAGCTCAACGACGGCCGTATAATCACCGGGAAAACCACTTCGCTGCTCGGAGCTTCGGCGGCGGCCCTGTTGAATGCGCTTAAAGAACTGGGCGGAATTCATCATGATATACACCTGATTTCTCCCATAGTAATAGAACCGATCCAGGAACTGAAAGTGAAACATATGGGGAACCGTAATCCCCGTCTGCATACAGATGAGATCCTGATAGCCCTTTCGATATGCGCTGCGACAAACCCGACCGCGGCACTCGCTATGGAGCAGCTTTCCAAGCTTCGGGGTAGCGAGGCCCACTCGACGGTTATTCTTTCGCGTGTTGACGAAAATATATTTCATAAGCTGGGCATCAATGTAACATGTGAACCCCGGTATCAGACCAAGAAGCTGTATCATAAGTAAGGAGTGAATGAAAATTAAAAAGTACGACACTATCATCTTTGATCTGGACGGAACACTGCTTGACACCCTTGAGGATCTGAAGGATAGCGTCAATTATGCCATGGCTTTTTACGGTTTTCCTGAAAGAAGCCTTGAGGAAGTGCGCACTTTTGTGGGCAACGGGGTAGGCAGGCTGATCGAACTTGCCATCCCCGAAGGCGCTGACAATCCTTTATATAAAAAATGCCTGAAAACGTTCAAGGACCATTACTCGCAGAACATGCAGAACAAGACTGCCCCTTACAGCGGGATCATGGAGACGCTCCGGGAACTGAAAGACAGAGGGTATAAGCTGGCTGTTGTATCCAATAAATTCGATGCGGCTGTAAAAGCGCTTGTTCGGGATTATTTCGGCGATTATATCGACGTTGCTGCAGGAGAGTCGGATAACGTTTCGAGAAAGCCTGCGCCTGATACGGTGCTCAAGGCACTTGCAGAACTGGGATCCGTTCCCGAAAAAGCTGTTTATGTCGGGGATTCGGAAGTAGACGCCATGACGGCAAGAAATTCAAACTTAACATTCATTGGCGTCACATGGGGATTCAGAACCCGGGAGATCCTCGAAGAACAGGGGGCAAAGACTATCATAGACGAGCCCGGTCAGCTGCTGTCCGTATTGGAATGAAAATCCCGAAGCAGGGGGACGGTTCCTCTGCTTCGTTTTTACATAATATTCCAATCCTTCGGGATCAAGGTTCTCGCACCGTAGAAATTCCCAAAAGCACCCACATTTACATGATCAGTTATTAGCGGCTGAGGTTGCAGCGATTCAGAAGAGCTTTATCAGCCCTTCAACAATATAAACGGTAAGACATGCAAACGAAGCTACCGTCAGAAGGCTCTTTTCCCTGAAGGCAAGAAAAACAGCCACCGCAGTGCCCGCAATTGCCGAGTAAACGTATGTTGTCGACGAGAATATGGCCGGGAATGTCATGGCTCCCAGCACTGCGTATGGAACATAGTATAAAAAGGATTTTATAAATCTGTTCTCTATTTTCTTCCTGAAAAGGACGAAAGGAAGCATCCGTACCAGGTAAGTCACGCCTGCCATGACAAGCACATGAACCAGTGTCATTCCGTCGCCTCCTTTACCGGGAAGAATACGGCTCCTATGAGCGAAGCTGCGACAGCGCAGATGATGATGGCAAATCCTCCGGACAGTTTATTGAAATAGGGAGCATATTCGAATACCGAGCTAAGAGTCACGGCTATCAGGATCACCAGCAGTACCGGCCTTGATTTTTTTGCAGGCGGGACTATTATGGCTATGAACATGCCGTATAAAGCAATATTTAGCGCCGACGCAACAGATGCCGGAAGAATATTGCCTGCCGCACCGCCCAGGAGGGTTCCGGCCGACCAGCCCAGGTAAGGGGCTGTAACCAGTCCGTACATGTAGTTTTTTCCTATGTCACGTGGTTTTCCGCTGGCAACGGCAAAGATTTCGTCTGTTATTCCGAAGGATAAAACTACCCTGTGCAAAATTCCGAAAGACTTATCGGTCTTTTGGGAAAGAGACAGGGACATGAGCGCATACCGGAGGTTTATTACAAGCTGGGTAAACGCCATTTCTATGTATGAGGCTCCGCCGGCTATGAGCTTTATACCGGCAAACTGGCCCGCAGAGGTCAGGTTAGTCATGGATATCAAGACGGCTGTCCACATGGAGAGACCTGTATTTACCGCCATAATGCCAAAAGAGAAAGAAACAGACAGGTATCCAAGCCCGATTGGGATACCATCTTTAAAGCCTTCCAGATAACCTTTTGAGGATTCTGAAGGATTCACTTCATCGCACCCCTGACAGACAAAAAAATAAAAATAAAACTCCACCGATTTCTCGATGGAGCTGTTTGGTGCGGCTGACCGGACTTGAACCGGTACGCTCGCGCATACGCCCCTCAAACGTACGTGTCTGCCAATTCCACCACAGCCGCATATGGTCAAGAACAGCAAGATTTATTATACCTACTGTATCTGACGATGTCAATATAAAAACAGCAATTTATTTTCATTTCGGAATGACATGTCCGGATCATCGCTTTGTCACGGACGAAATATCCCGATTTGTCATGTCATCGCTGGGCTTTCGCATGCAGCATGCTGCTTAACAGCATATAATTAAGCATGGTAAGCTGCATAGCTTAGGAATTCTTGCAGTTCTGTCGCGAAAAAGTCTCTTTAATGTTATTATGTATTTATATATAAAAACGCGGCGAATGCGGAAAGACCGAACGGAGACTTTATGGAATGCAATAACGAACCCATGCAGGCTGATCAGGAAGTTAATGATGAAAGTCGGTACAACGCCGGTTTGAAGCCGGTATTCAGACGTCCTGCGCTCACTTATGTCCTGATCGCGCTGAATGTTTTGGTATGGCTGGTTTTGGAACTCATATCGCTGAAAACCGGCGAATCATATTATGTATTGACGAAATTCGGCGAGAAGAACAACGCGCTGATCCTTAAAGGCGAGTATTGGAGGTTCCTGACCTGCATGCTTCTGCATGCCGGGATAGCGCATCTCGCGTCCAACTGCTACGGACTGTATTACCTTGGGACACAGACTGAGTTTATATATGGACGAAAGAAGTTCATAGCCATATATATCCTGTCTGGTCTCATGGGAAGTATAGCGAGCTTCGCTTTATCGACCACTCCCGCCGTGGGAGCTTCCGGGGCCATATATGGCCTGATGGGAGCCATGCTTTATTTTATTCTCCAAAAACCTGCTCTCCTGCTCAGTTCGGTTGGAATTAACCTGGTGGCAATAATCGTTCTGGGACTGGTATCAGGTTTTATGGACAGCAGGATAGACTATTTTGCACATTTGGGAGGCCTTGTGGGCGGATTCCTGATCGCAGGAGCGTTCTTCAGGAAGAATGAAAGACCGTCGGTATTATGGATATCAGGGGCCAGGGCAGCTTTCATCGCTGTATGCGTAGCTGTGGCCGGTCTTCTTTATGGTTTTTACGGCCCCATGAACCGTGTTTTTCCCATGCTTGAGGAACTTCAGTCATACAACATGGTAAAAGACTGGCCAAAAGCTGAAAAACTCGCGGAAGAAATACTATCGCTGGAGCCTTCCGGTTTGGGGGTAAGGGTTGAGGCGTTATGGGGACTTACGGTAGCCGAGGTCATGCAGGACAAATGGGACGAAGGCATGGAACATGCCAGGCAGCTGATAGAAATGGATCCTGAATCGGGACACTACCTGCTTGGAGCCCTCTACATTTATAGAGGGGATTATGAAAACGGCAGAAAAGAACTGCTTCTGTCAAAAAGAGCAGGCAACAGCTATGAGAAAGAAATAGACAGATTATTGGAAGTGATAGACGGATGGTAAAGATCATCCATCATCTGTTTTCATTATGGATGCAGTTATCGATTGCAATAACCAGTGCGCAGAACAGGGGAACATCGTCATCGTTATTCACGATAAGTTCATAACTGTCTCCCCAGGAAAACCAGGCCTTGTGGATCTCGCCTAAGGCAATGCCATTGCACAGAATGGCAAAGTCCATTCCGAAAAGATTGCCTTCGACAGTGTAATCTCCGAACTGACTTCTTATCATAAGTCTCGGCCTGAAAAAAGAAAGCTCCTTTTTAACTGTAGCGACGAGATTATTCCCGCTGTAAATGTTATATTCGGGAAGAAATCTGAACAGTTTTTGCTCAATATAATATACTTCCACGCCTGTGGCGTCATAAATGTGGATTTTTGCTCCAAAGGTGAAAATCTCGCCCTGGACGGTAAATTCAACCTGGCCTTGCTCGTTGAAAATATTGTATTTGTCTCCGATGGTAAAGACCTTCTGTTTGATATAAAGCTTTATCATGTTCACACTTCCGTTAAATTATTATTTCTATTATTATTATGATATACTTATGATTAATAGTAACTTGGAATGCTGGATAATGCAAATTAAAAACTGATTAAAAGGTAAGGGAATGTTATGACGGAAGATGAAAAAATCTTTGATGTGGCGCCGGATGAAAAATATGTGGACAACAGAAGCAGGTTTACGATATTCTTTCAGGTCTTTGGCAGAAAGTTCTGGAAACTTATCAGCATGAACCTGTTATTTATCGTTTTCAATATCCCTTCGATTATCATATCATATTTTCTTAGCGCTTTCGTAACTGATATGTTTATGCCGTTCATCGCGAACCAGGAGGATATGGCTATCATTATGATGATCTACGGCTTTCCTTTCATGATATTCCTGATGGTCATACCGGCGGTCACGGTAGGCCC
>DUSJ01000033.1 GCA_012842645.1 Clostridiaceae bacterium
CCTTGTTCCTGCTGCCCTGCGACAAGAGCCGTGCGCTGGCCGAGAGCCTCGACGGGGTGGATGCTTTGTGGGTCATGCCCGACGGCAGTATCGTTGCCACTGAAAACATGAAAAATTCGTTGAAGAACCTGGGTGGTGCCACAAATAAATAGTTGGCGCTGCAAACAAGTTGGCGTTATGAACAAATAAAGCATTGACAGCAGCATGACAACGGAAAAATTATCAAGGAAAATATGGTCAATTGAAAAGGTAACTTCCACTTTGCAAAAGTAAATTCCATGAAAGCTGTATTTACAGAACAAATCAGCTTATGACCGGTTTTGGGTTAGTATATTTTATTAATATTTTTAATGCTTTTCAGCCATTTATAGGTTAAAATATAAGTTAGAGGAGCAAAGCCACCCCATTTTTGAGCATAACAAACCAGAGGTATGAAAATTAACTAACTTTTTGCAAGAGTAATTTCCACCCTGTTTTGTTGTGTGTATGGAGTTGTGGCTGGTGGTGCCTCTGATCGTTTATGTTTTATTTTTTAAGAAGGGATGGATGCAGAGTAACCTTATCTGGCGGGATAAGTTCTACATTCATCCTTCTTAAAATTTCTTCTCCGTAGAGTGAAGCGAAGACCCAATAAGGAGTCTTATCGCCGAGATTCAACCGCCCGTATGAATTGATATGGCTCATCATAAGATTTATATCCTGCTGGGTAAACTCATCAAGAGAGATCCCCTTGGGGATAATACGACGGACAAGTGCATGGTTGTTTTCTGCTGCGGCTCTTTGGTAAGGAGCCTGCGGATCACAGTAAAATATCCGGGTTCTAAGTTGTCCATGCGAATCATATTCAATGGCGGATGGATTTGAGAACTCACTGCCATTATCACAAAGCAATACCGGAAACAGCTTGCGGAAAGTATCCGGACCAAGTTCCAGGTAGAGCTGATTGAAGATATCAATGACAGATTGTGAAGTATTGGCATTCCTGATGAAAGCGAACATAAGCTGTGGAACAGTAAAATGCAGTGTCAAAAGCACTTTACCGCCTATTCTTCCCACAAGAGTGTCCATTTCAACTACGGAAATATCCGGATGCTCTTGCATGAATTTAAGAAAGTCTTGATAAGTTCGACCTATTCGGCATTTTTTATCCACCTTGAACCTGTCTTTAATTTTTTTGCGCCTACCCATACGTACAACTCTTGGCATATCAATGTTTCTTGCAGTAAAGATACCACTGTCCACATAGTTGTAGAGTGTACGTTCACCGAACATGATTTCATCAGCATGGCTGATGCATATGTGGTGAAGCGACTGGCCTTTCATGAGCAGAGGGCTGATAATGGAATCCAGTCTTATGGCCTCCTCTTCAGTAATCTGTAGACCCTGACGGCACTCAGAGCGTACAGTCTCGTATTCTTTCTGTGCGTGTGTTGCAGAGTAAATCCTTTTCTCCAATGTACAGGACTGCTTTACTTCACAGCCATTACAAACATAAGGTGGCTTTGAAAGCCTGGGGCAAATCTCCTTTTGATACTCACGACACAGTGCCGAACACATATGAGACTTGCAAAAACGACAATAACGGTTACATCGCAAATTGCCGCAAAGATGCATAACAGGGCAGAGAATACGATGTTTACAGTCGTTAAATGTTCTTCCGTAACAGCCATTCTTTCTGAATTGGATATGGTTTTTTACTTCCTTGGCTATCGTGGTTGGATCTTTTCCGAGCTCACTAGCTATGCTTTTAAATGATTCTTTACTGATTAACCTTTGCTCGATTATATTTCTTTCCTCCTGAGTCAGATGCTTGAATTTACTCATAAGTACCTCCTTCAGAGGCACCACCATAGATAAATCATAGCTTTTTGAAAGACAGATTTCCAGCAATGGGAGATGAATAAAAACATAAACTTTTGGGGCTCCGTCCCAAACCCTGTCCTCGCCGGAAGGCAGCCGGTCTGTCATAAACAGACCGGGGACACAAGGATATACGTGCGATGGATGTAAAGGGTCTTCGGCTTCGCTTTTGATGAAGGGGTAAAAATGTCCGCCCTTTACATCCTGGGTAGTGTGGTGAAATTAATGTGATGTATTTGTTTGCAAAAGCAACTTCCACTTTTCTCTTTTCCTCAAATTTGCAAAACTAATTTCCGCTACTTAAGAATTTGGGGTGGAATTTACTTTTTCAATTAAGGCTTTTTAGAAAAATGTATTATTTTCTATACTTGATGTTGACTCTTCTAAAAAAGTGAAGTATAATAGTGGTATAACAGGTTATAACCAGTCATAACAAGATCAGGCACTAAAACTTAATACAGCAATGCAAAACTAATACATTAATACATTACTTAGTCTTTAGGGGGCGTACAAAATGTCTAAAAAGCAAATCAGGATTTTATGCCCGAATGGGCATCTGGGATTTGCACCTACCAAGGAAGAAAGCTTTTGGATTGGGGCAGAAACGAAACCGGACTATTATTGCTGTGATTCCGGAAGTGATGACATTGGACCTACACCATTGGGAGCAGACAGATGTGTAAGTCATTACGAGTGGCAGAAGCATGATTTGGAATTAATGCTTTTAGCATCCAGGAAACAGGGTGTACCGATGATAATAGGCTCGGCTGGCGATACC
>DUSJ01000420.1 GCA_012842645.1 Clostridiaceae bacterium
AAACTCTGCCGGTATCTCTATTCCCGTGTCAGCGACAGAAACCAGTATGCGGTTTTCGGTCTCAGTGATGCTGATATTGAATGAAGTGCCTTCATCGCCGAACTTGATGGCATTGTCAATAAGATTGATCCAAACCTGTTTGAGCAATTCCTCGTTGGCATTTATCATGTGTTCGCCAAAATCGAGCTCCGGGATCATGTTCTTTTTGGTCCACTTGTTTTCAAGAAGCAGGACACAGTTCCTGATCTGCTCGGATAGATTGAATTCTGTCACATCCGTAAGTATAGTCTGGTTCTCCACTTTGGTCAGGTTAAGCACATTGGTGGCCATGGCCGAAAGACGCAGAGATTCTTCCTCGATGATGTTGATATACTCCATTTTTTGTTCATCGGTAAGATTGCCGTGTTTAAGCAGCTTGGCGAAACCTGCGATCGAAACTATGGGTGTTTTGAACTCGTGGGAAAAGTTGTTGATAAAGTCCGAGCGCAGTATTTCGGTTCTTTCAAGTTCCTCTGCCAGGTTATTGAAACTGCGGCTTATTTCAATTGCCGTGGGATGTTTTGAGAGGTATCTTCCAAAATGAAGCCGGGTTTTGTAATCTCCCGAAGCCAGCCTGTTCATGGCATTTATTATGGCGTTGACCGGTTTAAGAGGGATACGGCTTGCCACTGCAGTCAGGATTGATCCTATTGCCACGCTTGCTATCATCATCCTGACAATAAGCCGATAGAATCTCGGACCGCTTCCTATTGGTTCAAGCACTCCGTGATGTATCAGGAATATTATGATACAGCCGACCACCATCATTGTAAGTATCAGGAAAAAGAATACAACCCCTGAAAACAGTAAAGTCAATGCAAAGCGGTGCTTCCTTATTTCCGCTTTCATACTTTTTTCACCGCCTTGTAACCAAGTCCCCTGACCGACTCGATCTCAAATTCTTTCCAGCCCTCGAACCGTTTGCGGAGCCTTGCTATATGAACTGTAACCGTTTCCCAGCCCGACTCGCTGTCGTTTCCCCATATCTCGTCCATGAGCTGGATACGGGTAAAAATCTTGCCGGGATAGGAAAGCAGTTTGAAAAGGAGCATAAATTCCTTTTGAGGCAATTCTATGACTTTGCCGTTCTTTGAAACTGTAAAACTGTCGTAGTCGAGCACCACGTCGCCTATGACAATCTTCTTTTCGCTGGCAATCTGTGCGCGCCGCAGGAGGGCCTTGATACGAAGCAGCATCTCTTCAACGTCTATCGGTTTCGTCATGTAGTCGTCGGTTCCGACAATAAATCCTTTGCGTCTGTCCTCAGGCAGCTGTTTTGCCGAGACCATCAGAATCGGAAGGTTGTTGTTTGTCTTCCTAAGGACCTTTGTAAGCTCATACCCGTCCATTTTGGGCATCATTATGTCAAGGACCACAAGGTCGATATGTTCCCTGTCCATTATCTCAAGGGCTTCCTCACCGTTGGCAGCTGTAAGAACAGTATAGTTTTCCGCCTTCAGCACATCTTCAAAAAGTCTTCTGGTATGCT
Organism: Clostridiaceae bacterium; assembly: GCA_012842645.1. Lineage (GTDB taxonomy): Bacteria > Bacillota > Clostridia > DSM-8532 > DSM-8532 > DTU059. The sequence goes on from DUSJ01000420.1 coordinate 1,529, forward strand.
TGTCATCGTCTACGACCAATATACGGAACATATACTCCCTCTGATCTTTTTTATCTTATTTTATATCGAAATTCTAAACTTAAAAGAAACAATGTCGTCATCATGGTTCGATAATGACCTTGCCGCGGCTCCTGAATGAACCGTCCCTGAAAACCCTCTGTATATCGTCAAGTTTTATCCTGTCGGTAATGAGAGCCTCAATATTGATTTTACCCGACTGGAGCAGCGACACGGCCCTTTTCTGGGTATAGGGATTAATAAACGACGCCTTGATGCTGTATTCTTTTTTGAATACGTCAAAAGGCCTTAAGGGAACCTCGCAGTTTGGAGCCGTAAGCCCGAACAGCATTGCCGTCCCTCCTCTGCCGACATATTTCAGAGCGTCAAGGACTGTGCTTTTCAGGCCCACGCATTCTACAACGGCGTCGATATGCCTGATGCCGTTATTGTCGAGGATTTCCTGAATAGCCTGTTTCATTGGGTCAATGACGATATCGGCTCCCAGTTTCAATGCAAGTTCTCTCTTTGCCCGGACCGGTTCTGTCAGGATAAGGGTTGATGCGCCTGACAGTTTTGCAAGCTGAAGCATGATAAGGCCAATGGTCCCTCCGCCTATAATCATTACTGTGTCGCCTGTTTTCACTCCTGTCAGGTCCATCCCGTGGATGCAGCAGGCCACAGGTTCGGCCATGGCTCCGGCTTCAAATGACAGACTGTCCCCTATACTGTAGACCTGTTTTTCCCTTACGGCGCAGAACTCGGCAAAACCGCCGTTGACTGTCGTTCCTATTCCGATCATGTTTTCGCAGAAATGCGCCTTGCCGTTCCTGCAGTAATAACAGCCGCCGCACATGTCATTGGGATCGACGCACACCCTGTCTCCGGGTCTAAAGTTTTTAACGCCGGAGCCCACCTCATATACGATACCCGAGAACTCATGGCCGAGGATGGTGGGAGGAACGCATTTTGCCGCCCCCTCGTCACCTTCGTAGATATGTATATCTGTTCCGCATACCCCGCATGCCATTACCTTAACCAGCACCTCGTCAGGCTTCAGTTCCGGCATTTTGACCTCCTGCACTTCCAGATTGTGTTTGCCCAGGAATACGGCTGCCTTCATGAACCAAACTCCTTTCCAGATTTTATATTCTGAATTCGTTCAGATGCCAGCAAAACCAGGCAGTTTTAATATACCTGCCTGGTCTTCCATAACTGAAGCTCTATTTCTATATTATAGCAGTTTTATTGCCCGGGGGAAGCTCATTCCTTATTCGAGGACATTCTGCAGAAACCGGTTAATTTTATCAAACCGTTTTTCCCAGGTATGTTCTTCGAGCCAGGAGTTTGTTTCCTTTTCCCTGAATCCTATTTTCCCTTCCAGGATAAGACGTATTTTCTCTATAAATTCTTCGTTGTTATTCGCAATATATACCGAAGGAACATTCTGCACTTCAGGCAGGTTGGTCGACACCACGGGCTTTCCTGAAGCAAGATACTCGTACATCTTAATGGGATTTGTGGCCACCGTTATGGGATTTATAACAAACGGTATGATGCATATCGTGCTATGGTTCAGATATGCGGGCAGTTCAAAATAGTTTTTCAAGCCAAGATACCTGAGATTTGGGATATGTCTCGGGACTTTCACCCCGAACTCGGTTCCCATGATACATACAAGCGCATTACTGAAGGTGAAGGCTATTTTTTCGACCAGTCCTATGTCAACCCATTTTGCCCATGCCCCCGAATAGGTGATGACAGGCCCGTCGTGGTCTTTCAGTTCACGTGGCTTTTCAGCCTTCCCCCCTTGTCTGAACCTTTCAATGTCGCAGCCATTGGGAACCATTATGCTTGGCTTGTCGGGATAATCCCTTGCCATTTCTTCCATAAGCTTTCGTGAAGTGGTAATCACCACATGGGCTTTCTCAACCATGGGGCCCAGGTAAGGCTTCCAGGCATCGAAATCGTCCAGGTAATCATAAACGATCAAGTCGGGGCTGTACCGGTCAAGGAAGGCATGGAGTTTCGACCAGGATACCCACAGTATTATCTTTTTCCCCATTCTCTTGATCTCAGGTACGACATTCTGTATAAAGCAGCTGTTGTTATGTATGATCTTGAGATTCGGATTTATCTCGGTATACAGTTTTGTTATTGATTGTGTCTTGTTGCAGTAATAAACCTCATAACCGTTCAGGGAGAACTGCTCCATAATCTGCTGCGGACGCTGCCGCATATAATCCCAGTCGATGGTTGGCGGATATATGACCACTTTTTCATGGTCAGTGACAAGTTTCCCTTCCGGACAAAATTCCCTTATTTCAAACAAATGCTTTAAATCCCTGTATTCCTGCATTTTATCATCACTCACCCCGTCTGTCTCTTCATTCAGGTAATATCGGCCCTCGGGAAAGCTCTTTCATATGTCTCGATAACTCGAGCAATCGTATCCTCATATTTTTTGAAAGGACATCTTCAACCATCGCTGCGTTTATGCCGCTGTCGGCATACAGGCCCTCCAGGTCCAGTTCTTTCATCAGGAAACGGACTTTGGGCGTGCTTTTCAGCATTATCGCAGGTATACCATGGCTTAAAGCCAAAAGACCCGCATGAAGCCTGGAAGTGATCACCAGGTCAGCGGCAGCGATGAATGAAGCTTTTTTATGGAGCGACACTGATTCCGGCAATATGACACGGTTTTCGGGAGTGCTCAATATATTGTAATGGAAGTCTTTCGATGTATCCTGCATGGACACAGTAAAAATTGTTTTTGACGTTTTCGGATCACTGAGCGCTTCCTTTACCTGCGAAAAATACCTTGAAGCATAAGCGTTCATGCTCACCAGGATTTTCTTCCCATTCGCTGTCAGTGGAAAAGGCTCTGCTTCGTAATTCCATATGGCTTCGGGAACCACCCGGCAATCTATCCCGAAGTGTTTTTGCGCAAGATTCCTGTCACCGCCTGTCCTGACAGTCACTTCATATGCCTTCCCAAGGATCTGTTTCAGTTGTGCCACGACAGGCTGCGAAACCACCCGGTCGTCGATACCGACGCGGCTGAATATGTAAGGGACTTTCAAGCCTTCCTGGAGGAAATTGAAGTAATTGGCTCCCAGGAATACAAGCCCTCCTCCTCCGATAATGACAAGATCGTATTTATTC
>DUSJ01000421.1 GCA_012842645.1 Clostridiaceae bacterium
ACAGACCAACCTTCTTGCCCTGAACGCGGCCATTGAGGCATCACGCGCAGGGGAAGCGGGAAAAGGCTTTACCGTGGTTGCCGATGAGATCAGGAAACTTGCCGTCCAGTCACGGGAATCCTCCGACAAGATCAAGGCCATTGTGGACGAGATCGTGTCGTCGGTGGAGAGCGTTGTTTCAACCAGTTCCGACGCAAAGGAGAAGCTGGCCGGCCAGTTTAAATACATAGAAAACACGAACAATGCATTCAAAAATATTGTAAAATCCCTTGAAGAGTCGGTTCCCATTCTGTCGGAAGCCTTTAACAGCGCCAATGAAATGATCCGAAACAAAAATATGATCATTGAAAAGATCGAAGCTGTAACGGCTGTTTCACAGCAGACTTCGGCCGGAGCGGAGGAAATACTCAGGGCAACTGAAACGATAAGCGCCCAGACAGAAGAGATCGCGGCCTTCTCCAAGACCCTGCATGATTCGGCCAACCTGCTGTACGGCCGTACCAGTGAATTCAAAATAAAAGAAGGTATAACGAAAGGGAATTAACCTAAAAATGGCATTATAGGAATTGGTTTATCGATAAAAACCTATTGACTAAACAGACTGATTCCTTTATAATGTCAAAGGTGGCCCCAAAAGCCGGATAAATAATACATCAGCGTTATACTACATGCACCATTAGCTCAGCTGGCAGAGCACCTGACTCTTAATCAGGGTGTCCGGGGTTCGATCCCCCGATGGTGTACCAAATATAAACAGCCGTGTAAGCTTTATTACACGGTTTTTGTATTAATTGATGTCCCGGCTGAGGGAAATATAGCTTTGCAGGTTGTGTAGAAAATGTCGGAAGGCAGGAAGACCATAGCGCAAAACAGAAAAGCGAGGCATGATTATTTCATCGAGGAGACCTTTGAAGCCGGGATAGCTCTTACAGGCACGGAAGTAAAATCCCTGCGCCTGGGAAGGGCCAACCTCAATGACAGTTATGCTGTCGTAAAAGACGGCGAGGTATTCGTCCATGGCCTTCATATCAGTCCTTACGACATGGGGAACAGGTTCAATCACGATCCAATGAGAGTGAGAAAGCTCCTGCTCCACAAGTACGAGATAAACAAGCTGATAGGCTATACCCAGAGGAAAGGGCTCACGCTCGTTCCCCTGAGCCTGTATTTCAAAAAAGGCCTAGTCAAAGTGGAACTGGCTGTTGCAAGGGGCAAGAAGCTGTACGACAAGCGCGACGATATAGCCAGAAGAGACGCTATGCGGGAGATTGACAGGAAAATGAAGGATTTATCGAGATAAGCATCGATGGCCCGAAAAATATGATATAATATATCATGGATGTTGTTAGCGGTCCTCGAAAAGGGGGCGTTAAGGTTTCGACGGGATTGTTGAAGCCGGAGAAGCGGGTAGTGGATTCTCGTTGGCCACTTTAAAAAACGAGAGTAAAAAATAAACGCTAACAATAACAGCGAATTAGCTTTAGCTGCTTAATAAAAGCAGCCGTCCTGCCTGGGAGGACCACGGCCCGGGACAGGGCGTCAGCAGTGGTGAACGTGACACGGTAAAGCTTTGAACCGTGCATGACAAATGAAGCTACTGAAGCTGCAAGCCTGTTCATGGGCGTGCAGCGGAGGGAATGTCAAAGCATGAACTGCACC
>DUSJ01000422.1 GCA_012842645.1 Clostridiaceae bacterium
GTGGCGGGAATAGTTCTCGATACCCTGGCAGAAACCGATCTCCCTCATCATCTCTATGTCGTACCTGGTCCTTTGTTCGAGCCTCTGAGCTTCCAAAAGCTTGCCGTTGTCTCTCAGGTACTTAAGCCGCTCTTCCAGTTCCTCTTCTATGGATTTTATGGCTCTTTCCATTTTCTCGCGGCCTGTGGCGAAGTGGGAAGCCGGAAAGATTGCCACATGGGACCTGATGCCTGTTACCTCGCCCGTAAGCACGTCGATCTCGGTTATCCGCTCGATCTCATCGCCGAAGAACTCCACCCTTATAGCGGTCTTGGATGACGAAGGCGGGAAAATATCCAGCACATCCCCCATAACCCTGAAGGTTCCCCGTTTGAAATCAAACTGGTTCCTTGTGTACTGGATTTCTACAAGCTTGCGGATAATCTCGTCCCTGTCCCTTATCATGCCGGGACGCAGTGAAATCATGAGGTCAGTGTAATCCTCAGGATCACCCAGTCCGTAAATACAGGACACGCTTGCCACTATGATAACGTCTCTTCTCTCGAAAAGGGCCGCAGTGGCCGAGTGCCGGAGTTTATCTATCTCGTCATTTATCGATGAATCCTTCTCTATATAGGTATCAGTGGAAGGGATATATGCTTCCGGCTGGTAATAATCGTAATAGCTGACGAAATACTCGACGGCGTTGTCGGGGAAAAATTCCGAAAACTCATTGCATAGCTGGGCAGCCAATGTTTTGTTGTGGGCTATGACAAGAGTAGGTTTCTGTACCCTTTCTATCACGTTTGCTATCGTATATGTCTTGCCCGACCCGGTAACGCCCAGAAGGGTCTGGTGCCTGCTTCCCGACTTTATGAGTTCAGTAAGTTCTTCTATGGCTTTCGGTTGGTCACCGGTAGGCTTGAAATCGGATCTTAGCTTAAATTCAGGCATATTCTGCTCCTCTTTCCTTAGCATTCTTGTGTTTCGCTGTGTAATACTTCATGCTGTTCATCAAGTTACTGTCAAGCGGCGTGCCTGCATGCGATTTAAGCGGAGCACGGACAGCGGAGCGGTCGCGACTTGAATCCCGGACGGATTTACGGAGCGATAAATCGCTGCAGGCTACAGCCGCTATAGCAGTATAAGCTCCTTAAATATTAAAAGGCTATACATGCTTGCACATGCATAGCCTTATGTTTAATTCTACATGAGTTACAGCAGGAAAACAAGGACCACGGACACGATGACAAACAAAACAGCTATCCAGCCTGTGTATTTGCTTAACTTGGCATCCAGGTCACGGCCTTTGTGTTTGCCGAAAAAGGTCTCGGCACCGCCGGCTATTGAACCGCTGATCCCTGCGGAACGGCCTGCCTGCAACAAAACCACTGCTATAATAACGACACATATTAACAAATAAATAATATTAACGATAACTGCCAACGCACCCATATCAAGAAAACCTCCGATTTTTATACAGCGTTTATCATTCTAACACAATAACTGTATAAAATCAAGAATAATTAAAGCCTCTTCTCAAGTTCCGCCTTCTCCTTTTCGAAACCGGGCTTCCCAAGAAGGGCGAACATGTTCTTTTTATAAGCTTCTACGCCGGGCTGGTCAAAGGGATTAACTCCAAGCACGTAACCGCTTATGCCGCAGGCTTTTTCAAAGAAATATACCATGTATCCGAACCAGTAGGCCGTCATTTCAGGAATGTTGATTACAAGATTGGGCACGCCCCCGTCGTTGTGGGCCAGTATCGTTCCCTGCATGGCCATCTTGTTGACGAAATCCATTTCCCTGCCTGCCAGGTAGTTAAGCTTGTCAAGATCGTCGTCTGTCTTTATCATCCTGATGGATTTCCTGCTCTTTTCAATGTTGACCACGGTCTCGAAAATATTCCGCAAACCGTCCTGGATATACTGTCCCATGGAATGGAGATCCGTTGAGAAATCGACTCCGGCAGGGAATATTCCCTTCTGATCCTTGCCCTCGCTCTCTCCGTAAAGCTGTTTCCACCATTCGGTGACATAGTGCATGGAAGGCTCGTAATTGACCATTATCTCGGTAGTCTTGCCTTTTCTGTACAGGATGTTCCTGACGGCTGCATACTTATAGCAGTCATTCTCTTCAAAGGGCTTTTTGCAGTCTTCATAAGCATCCTGAGCGCCCTTCATCATTTCTGCTATATCAATTCCTGCAACTGCGATGGGCAGAAGCCCGACTGCCGTAAGAACAGAAAAACGTCCTCCGACATCATCGGGAATGACAAACGTTTCATATCCTTCGCTGTCCGCAAGAGTTTTCAATGCTCCCCTCGCCTTGTCGGTGGTGGCATAGATCCGGCTCTGCGCACCTTTCCTGCCATATTTCTTTTCCATGTAATCCTTGATGATCCTGAACGCAATCGCGGGCTCGGTAGTGGTTCCGGACTTGGAAATAACGTTGACGGAAACTTCCTTTCCCTCGATGAGATCCAGCAGGTCTGCAAGATATGTCGGGCTTATATTGTTGCCGGCAAAATAGATTTCAGGTCCGTTCCGTTTTTCTTTAGGAAGCATGTTGTAAAAAGAATGGGATAACGATTCTATGGCAGCCCTGGCGCCCAGGTATGAGCCTCCGATACCGATTACAATAAACACATCGGAATTTTCCCTTATTCTCTGCGCAGCCCTGGTTATGCGGCTGAACTCATCACGGTCATAGTCATTGGGGAGCTCCACCCAGCCTAAGAAATCATTGCCTGGGCCCGATTTTTCATGTATCATCCTGTGGGCGTTCTCTATCTGATTCCCCATGTAACGGATCTCATTCTCCGATACAAAACCCATAGCTTTTTTGCAATCAAATGTTATCTTAGCCATTGCTACATCTCCTCGCGCGTTTATTCCATATTTTTCTGAATTATTCTATCATGTTTGTTTATTTTAGCACAAGTTTTTCATTTTCAGCTGGCGGCTAACCGCCGCTCTGCCTTTGGCGCTTTGCTTTTTTCCGGATATAAAAATTAAATATCTGTCGGTAGTAGAACAGCAATACCGCAGGAACCAGCAGAAAAAGAAGCCTTCCGAAAACAGTATTTGCAAACAGGATCAATGCCCCAAGCCACCGGCTCCTTCCGTCAAATATGCCTATTACCGATTCCCGTTGAATTGTCTGCCTCATGGAACCGGCCTGGTATGCCGACGGATAATGGTCGATATCCACGGTAAGATAGTCTTCATGTTCCTCAACGACTCTCTCGACATAAACTTTATTGTCTTTTCTGAAGATAATTATCTGACCAGTGTCTATATCATAACTCCGGTCCGTCATCCTGAAAAACGCGAGATCATTAGGCATTATTGCCGGCTTCATCGTCTCAGACTTAAAGACATAAGGTATTACGCCCCTGATAACAACCTCGTTCCCCGGCGCAGTCGCATTTATTATGATTATCATTATATTGAACATAAGCATGGCGCATATGAGAATAATCACTAAAAAAGAAACTGCAGCGTTCAGTATTTTGATGAGGCTTTCCGGTTTTCTTCCCTGGTCCGCTGGTACCAGCTTACAGGTTTTTAAACTGAATCTAAGCAGGCTGACGCCCTCCGGCAGTGATGCTTCATCGTCAGGCGGATTGTAGTATTTCGCCGTTTCATTTGCCCTGAATGCGCATGCCGGAAAAGCCAGAATGATAAATGCGGCTGCAAGCGGCATAAACCATGAGCGGCCCGGATCGAATATATTGAAAATGTTCTGCATGATGACACGATTGGACAGGACAGCGTAAAATCCGGTTATTCTTTTGAACACCAGGATAAGGGCGGCAGAAGCAATGATCAAGTATCGGGCATTGGTGACTGTCCTTGCATATAGAGAAATCATAAGGGTTATAAGGCTGATCAGAACCAGGTTGACCGTTCCTGCCACAAAAAGCGAAGGTATATATGAAAAGACCAGGTTATACCTGAGAAAAGTCGTAAGCAGTATTACCAGGGCAAAACCCACCGTGTAGGTCCACATCACTGAAAAAAACAGTGCAAGAAGCTTTTCAGCAAACATCCTTACAGGATTGTAACCCATCTGTACCAGAAGGTACCACGAATTTTTCCTGATTTCCGAAAAGAACAGGTAATCATAATTGATTATAAAGTAGACCGTATTTAGAACAAATGACATATGAATATAGATATAAATGGTTGAAAAA
>DUSJ01000423.1 GCA_012842645.1 Clostridiaceae bacterium
CTGATCAGGGCCGCACTGTACTCCCCTGTTACGGGAAGAAGCTCTTTTCCGATCACCTTCAGGCCCATTTTCAGGCATTGGTTCTCAATGAACGGCTCCAGTTCCTCGATTACATAAAGAGTCTCCACCTGGCCGGCAAATTCCCTTATGAGCTTTTCAGGAAGCGGATGAACCATCCCGAGTTTCAGGTACGATACATCACCGAAGGCTTCCCTTGAGTACTGGTAGGAGATGCCGCTGGTTATCACGCCAATTTTTTTATCTCCCCACTCGATCCTGTTGATAGGCGAGTTGTCAGCATATTCCCTGAGCCGTGCCATCCGTTCTTCAACTGCAAGATGGCGTTTCCTGGCCATTGCGGGCATCATTACATACTTGACAGGATCCTTTACATATGGTTTGATCCTGTAATCTTCCTTATCGGACAGCTCTACGATTCCCTGCGAATGAGCCACCCTCGTCGTAAGCCTTACTATAACCGGCGTATCGAATTCTTCGCTTATCCTGAAGGCTGCCTTCGCAAACTCCTTGCACTCGCTGCTGTCCGAAGGCTCCAGGACTGGTACTTTCGCGCCCCTGGCCATGATGCGGGTGTCCTGCTCATTCTGTGAGCTGTGCATTCCCGGGTCATCGGCTACAAACAAAACCAGTCCGCCGTTGACACCGGTATATGACGCAGTGAACAAGGGATCAGCCGCCACGTTAAGACCCACATGCTTCATGGCGCAGACCGCCCTTGCGCCTGCCACAGACGCCCCTATGGCAACCTCGAGGGCCACTTTCTCGTTTGGCGCCCATTCGGAATATATTTCATCATATTTTGCAATATTCTCGGTTATCTCTGTGCTTGGAGTACCCGGATATGCAGTTGCCACCGTGGCTCCCGCCTCATAGACGCCCCTCGCTATGGCCTCGTTGCCCAGCATAAGCTTTTTCATAGTCGTCTCTCCTCTTAAAAACATTACAGCGCTAAAGCATAGAAGAATAATAATTATAAATATAATAATCAATTCGTGCAAATTAATCAAATGTTTATCCGTTATGTTTTCAGGAATATTTTCCGGACCGGGTCATCAGCATAGAACGTTTATTATTTCCAACCATGTGGTAGTAATCCATTAGCGGTATAGATCTTGAAATATCCGGACTTGAGAGTCGATCTCATATATATGGAAGGAAGGAAAACCTGGGATTCGCCATACCAATCAACGAATATACCAGGCTCCCGAAAGATTATCAAATGGATCTGGATGCATTTTATAGCGCAGTATCCAAGCTTCAAAGGCCTGGCATGTTTTCACTTGAAGATTTCGCTGATTACCTTTTTGGTAAATACAAATCCATAACTATATACAACAGAACCATCAGTTTCAATGATGTTGTTATCAGTGATGAGATAACAAACGACACGTTATTTGTTTTCTTCTATATCAATAACCTTGAGTCTTTCCTTACTGCCATGATAAACAGCAAGAGCGGTGTGGAAAAAGCCTTTGCTGATATTGCTGAGGAAATTGCATATTATTATGATCTTAATACGAGTATATCAATAATATACACAAACGTTTTCAGCTTTTACCCATCCGCGTTCGAGCAAAACGGTATTTACCCCAACTGCATTGATTACCTTGGCAATAACAGATGGCTGGTATTCTATCCATATATGAATTTATACCTGGATAAGACTTATAACATTTATTTCACTGAGTGGGCTTATTAAGCCTTTCCGTACCCAATACCCGCTTATCCGAACAGCAGCGAAAACAGGCTTTGCAGAAGGGCATATACCAGCGGGATGAAAATCGACGGAAGCATATTACCGACCCTGAATTTTTTTATGTCCAGCATGTTAAAACCTATGGCGAAAATGAGAACGCTGCCGGCCAGGGACATCTGGGACACTACCGCATCGCTGAGCAAAGGTTTAAGAACACCGGCAAGGGCAGTTATAAGTCCCTGGTAGACCAGTACCGGCAAAGCCGAGAATATAACACCATAGCCCAGGGTAGCCGAAAAAACAATTGCGCTGATTCCGTCCAGCATGGCCTTGGCGACGAGAATGTCCGTTTTCCCGTAAAGTCCGTCTTCGAGGGAACCTACTATTGCCATAGCTCCTACGCAGTATACAAGGCTGGCTGTCACAAAGCCTTTTGCAAAACCGGACTCGTTCTTGGCGAACCTGTTTTGAAACCAGAGGCCCAGCCTGTCAAGACCGTCCTCAATTTTTATGGCCTCACCAATAAGGCTGCCTGCGACGAGGCTCAGTATCATTCCCGTTATGTAATTCCTGTCAAGGGTTCCCCGGGCGGTAACAGTAAATATCCCCTGCAGCGCGCCTGAAATGCCTACAATGATAACCGACAGACCAATGGCCTGCATTATGGTCGTTTTATATCTCTCGGGTATTCCTTTCTTAATAATGATTCCAATTACACCGCCTGCTATTATGGCGGTTATGTTTATCAATGTGCCTGTCCCGTGCATTTTGTGTCGCCCCTTTAACACAAGGGGACGGTTACTTTGATCACCTGTCCCCAATACTCAAAATGAGTAAAAGTGTACGTCCCCGATACTCATTTAAGTTCGACTACCGTGACGCCGGTTTCGCCTTCGCCGTATTTGCCGAGTCTGAAGCTGGCGACATGGGTATGGCCGCGCAGATGCTCGTGGATAGCTTTCCTGAGGGTTCCGGTACCCTTGCCGTGGATGATGGTCACTTCATGGAGACCTGCGACAACAGCGTCATCGATATACTTGTCAACCCTGTCAATGGCTTCCTCGACGTTAAGCCCCCTGATATCCAGATCAAGCCCGATGTTCGAAGACTTGACGGTCTTCACCCTCACCCGGTTCAGCTTTTCCAGGGATTCTTTCTGTTCGTCAACTCGCTTAAGCTGGTTGATATTCACTTTGACCTTCATTATACCCGCCTGGACCAGCACCTGTCCATCCGGTTCCGGGGCTTCCAGAACGGTAGCCTTCTGGTTCAGGCTGAGCATAAGGACTGTTTCTCCCGGTTTCAGATCCTGCGGCACATCCTTGTTTTCCTCAACTTCGTAAGATTCGACGAAACCGCCTTCAAGGTTATCCAGTCTTCTTGCGCTTGTCCTGGCTTCCTGCAGCATCTTTTCGTTCACCGCTGAACCCTGCTTTACAAGGTCCTTAAGCTTCTCCAGCAGTTCCTCGGCCTCATACCGAGCGTTAAGGACAATAGACCTTGCCTCTTCTTTCGCTTTTGCGATTATTGCGCTCTTCTCCCTTGATATACGGTCCTTTTCCTTCTGGATCTCATCTTTAAGCCTTTCTATTTCGCTTTTAAGGCTGCGGACGGCGTCCATTTCCTTCTCGGTCTGCGTCCTGTTCTTTTCTATGTCCGAAAGCACATCCTCAAACTGGATGTTATCCTTGCTTAAAAACTCTTTTGCCCTGAGGATTAAACGATTGTCCAGGCCAAGCTTACTGGAGATGGCAAAGGCGTTGCTTTTGCCGGGAATGCCCACCAGGAGCCTGTAGGTCGGCCGGAGGGTCTCCACGTCGAACTCGCAGCATGCATTCTGCACATTTGGCGTCGTCATGGCATATATCTTAAGTTCGCTGTAGTGGGTCGTCGCCATGGTACAGACCTGTTTGTCAGTGAAATATTCCAGGATAGCCATGGCCAGCGCGGCGCCCTCGGTGGGATCGGTACCTGCCCCCAGTTCGTCAAACAGGACCAGTGATTCCTCGTCGGCTTCCTTCAGGATGGAAACGATATTCTTCATATGGGACGAAAAAGTGCTCAGGGATTGCTCTATGCTCTGCTCATCGCCGATATCCGCAAAAACATCCCTGAATATCCCGAATTCACTGCCCTCCTTAACAGGAACATGAAGTCCTGCCTGCAGCATCAGCACGAACAGACCCACTGTTTTTAGGGTAACGGTCTTGCCCCCGGTATTGGGCCCGGTAATTACCAGGGTACTGAAATCGTATCCCAGCTCGATATCTATGGGAACTACCTTAGCCCTTTCCAGGAGAGGGTGCCGTCCCTGCCTTATCTTTATCTTTCTTTCATTTGTCAGCTTAGGACAGATTGCGTCAAGGTCTCTTGAGAACTTGCCCTTGGCAAATATAAAATCAAGCCTGGCCAATATTTCAAGGTTGGTTTCCAGCTCGCTCCTGATCTCTGCCACCATTGCCGTAAGCTCGCCCAATATCCGTTCTATCTCACGCTGCTCCCTGATCATCAGGGATTTGATCTCATTATTTGCTTCAACTACCGCCAATGGCTCAATAAAGACCGTGGCGCCGGACGACGATATGTCATGTATCAGCCCCGGGACCTGGCCCTTGTATTCTTGTTTCACAGGTATGACGTACCGGCCGTCCCGCAGGGTTACCACAGCATCCTGCATGATCTTTTTATATTCTGCCGAACGGATGATCGAGGCAAGCTTTTCTTTTATGCTGTCCTGTTTCTGCCGTATGGACTTGCGAATGGAAAACAGTTCCGGGCTTGCGTGATCAGACATTTCTTCCTCGTTTATGATTGCGAATGTTATGGCATCCTCCACCTGCCTGAAGCCCTGGATTTGCCAGCCCAGCTGAAGAACAGAGTTTCCTTCCCATTCATCGGGTATGTCACCGGTCAGGTATTGCCTCATTATCCTGCAGCAACGCAGGACGTCTGCAATCTTCAGGAGCTCTCCCATATTCAGTACCGCGCCTATCCCGACCCTCCTGACCGAACTGCTGATATCATGGAGGCCGCCAAAAGGAGCGTTCCCTTTTCTCCATAAATATGCAAGCGCATCGCTGGTTTCCTTCAGCATCGATTCGACCTGGTAATAATTCGGCACGGGAATGAGCTCA
>DUSJ01000452.1 GCA_012842645.1 Clostridiaceae bacterium
ACGTCTAATATTATGATTTGTCCGATACAGCAATCAAAGATTCCGAGCGGGTTCCTGAGACTTGTATCATAAATTTCACTGCTTCGCAGTTACCGCTTTTTGGCGGTAAATAGCAATAAATTGCTATTAAAATTTATGGTATAATTATAATAACCTATTTTGTCCTTTAATAACTCAAATCACATACCAAGCCTGAATGGGGGTTACCTTGGATGAGAAGAAAGATACTTATTGTAGACGATGAAAAGAACATAGTGGATATCCTGAAGTTCAATCTGCAAAAAGAATCATTTGACACAATCGAGGCATACGACGGAAGGCAGGCCCTTGAACTGGCTGAAAGAGAAAAACCGGATCTGATAATCCTTGATGTTATGCTCCCTGAAATAGATGGCTTTACCGTTTGCAGGCTGCTGAGGCAAAAGATTCAGACGCCTATACTCATGCTCACTGCCCGCGAGGAAGAGGTTGATAAGGTCCTGGGTCTCGAACTGGGCGCTGATGACTATATCACGAAACCTTTCAGCCCCAGGGAACTGATGGCGAGAGTCAAGGCAAACCTGAGAAGGGTGATTGACGACTCGATCCCGACGCAGAAAAACGAAGTGATCCGTTACGGTGACCTGGAGATAGACATAAACAGGTATGAGGTAAGGCGCGACGGTAAACCAATAGAACTGACGCTCAGGGAATTTGAACTGGTCAAGTTCCTCGGAATGCAGAAAGGCCAGGTGTTCTCAAGGGAAAATCTCCTTGAAAAGGTTTGGGGCTATGAATATTTCGGAGACGTAAGGACGGTTGACGTAACAGTCAGAAGGCTCCGTGAAAAGCTTGAGCGAGATGCTTCAAAACCTGTGTACATACTTACAAAACGCGGTGTCGGTTATTATTTCAATCCTGCGGTATAATAGGCGAATATGAAGAAAAAATGGTCTCTTTTCGCTGCGCTGCGCAGCATTCAATGGCGTCTCGTAATAATACTGATGCTTACCACCTTCGTGTTGATGTCGGTGGTCTGGGTGTTCCTGAATTCGAGGGTGGAGAAGATATTCTATTCCGACTTCAGGGAAAACATAGAAAGATATTACGGTGAGCTTGGAATAACGGAAGAAACAGACTATAACACGTTATTGTATCAGTTAAGAAATAACATTCTTATAGCCGGGTCGATCATGGGGCCGGATAAAAGCTTTACCATACTGGATAAGGATTCGGCCGAAATCCTTTACTCTTCCGACGAACTGTACCAGGTGGACCAGGACAGCTTCCGGAATGAGATCTTTAAATCTGAAAACCTGTTGTCGGTGCTCTCCAGCAGGCAGACTGATGCGGTCGGCGACAAGCAGGGCTACACAAAGTCAAGCAGCGGGGATTATTACACATATGTCAAATCCCAGACACTGAAGGACGGAGAATATGTCCTTTTGTTCAAGTACAAACGTGAGCGGGCGCTGAATGTGCTCACCGATTTCAGCACCATCATAATGTCAGGAACGCTGGTAGCGCTCCT
>DUSJ01000451.1 GCA_012842645.1 Clostridiaceae bacterium
AGCCGGAGGTTCAGGCGTTGGTTCAGGAGTTGCAGTTGCAGTCGCTGTTGCAGCAGGCGTCGGTGTCGGCTCCGGCGTGGGAACAGGACTGACTGAAGGCGCAGGAGTGTTGCTGTTCTTGCCTGAGATATTCGAGCACCCGCCAATTATAACAGCCGCTGACAGAATCAGTGCAGCTGCGATGATGACTGTTTTATGCTTTATTACTAACGTTTTCAAAATAACACCTCGTACAGCAGTTGCTGAGATTATTCTATCACTTCGAACATGTGTGGACAAGCACAGTGCAGCAGGGAACGGGGTTTTTTCACATTTTTCAGCAAGAAGGCTGACAAATGGGTGTGTCAGTTGTATTGACAAATAATATTTTAAACTTATTTAATAATATTAATGATAACCGCAGCAGAAGGAGATAAAATGGGCAGCGAATACATTAACGTAATTGGCGCAGGGCTTGCAGGATGCGAAGCGGCCTGGCAGGCGGCAAGACAGGGCGTAAAAGTGCGCCTGTTCGAAATGAAACCTCACAAAAAGACTCCCGCTCATCATAGCGACACTTATGCGGAGCTTGTATGCAGCAATTCACTTAAATCCGATGCGCTGGAAAACGCAGCAGGCCTCTTAAAGCATGAACTGCGCGCATTAGGCTCTCTTATCATGACTTGTGCCGATGAGACAAAAGTGCCTGCAGGGGCAGCGCTTGCCGTTGACCGGCATGAGTTTTCAAAAGCTGTGACCGAAAGGATCGTCAGCAATCCATTGATAGAGATTATTAATGAAGAAGTGACCTCATTAAGTAATGACGAAATTACAATTGTTGCAACAGGCCCGTTGACCTCCGAAAAGCTGGCTGAAGAGATTTCAGCACTGGTTGGCGGGGAAAGCCTTTTCTTTTTTGATGCTGCAGCGCCGATAGTCCGCCTTGAAAGCATAGACATGAGCATAGCCTTCAAGGCATCAAGATACAACAAGGGCGGGGCGGATTATATTAACTGTCCCATGAACAAAGAAGAATACGAAGCGTTCTACGAAGCGCTGGTAAATGCCGAGACCGTTCAATTGAAGGATTTCGAGGATGACAGGGTATTCGAAGGATGCATGCCCATAGAAACCATGGCCAAAAGAGGAAAAGACACGTTGAGATTCGGTCCCCTTAAGCCTGTAGGACTTCCTGATCCAAGGACAGGCAAAGAATATTACGCCGTGGTGCAGCTGAGACAGGATGACATGGCGGCCACATTATACAACATGGTTGGTTTTCAGACTCACCTTAAGTGGAGTGAGCAGAAACGTGTCTTTACAATGATCCCCGGCCTGCAGCACGCCGAATTTGAGCGGTATGGGGTTATGCACCGAAATACGTTCATAAACTCTCCAACACTGCTTGACAAGGTTTACAGGATGAAAAAAAGACCCAATCTTTTCTTTGCGGGACAGATCACGGGAGTGGAAGGATATATCGAATCGGCTTCTTCCGGGTTTGTGGCAGGTGTCAATGCTGCAAGGCAGTTTAAAGGTCTGCAAGACCTTGATTTCCCGGGGAATACGGTTATCGGCTCCCTGGCCCGTTATATCTCAAGCCCCGGACATACAAAGTTTCAGCCCATGAATGCCAGTTTCGGCATCCTGGATCCCCTTGAACAAAGGATAAGGAACAAGAAGGAAAAATATCGTGCCATGGCGGCAAGATCTTTAAAAAAGATCGAGAGTATCAGGGAATCCCTGCTTTCATAATTATAGCGGTTTAATATGCTCATTGCGCATCGCAGGCACAGGGAG
>DUSJ01000424.1 GCA_012842645.1 Clostridiaceae bacterium
GGGCTTTTCTTCGGCTGCAGGCGCTTCGTCCGGTAACGGTCCGGGTTCCCCGGAAATCTTCTTTTCCCGGGTATGGCTGTTTCTTTCGCCGCTGATTTCTTCCTTCACTGTAAAAACAGGTCCGGCAGTTTTTTCTGAAAACCTGGGCAGGCTGAAAGCAGGGCTCTTTTCTTCAAAAAGGCTCTCCTGCCTGGGTTCAGGGCCGCGGATCGTTTTTTCTTTCCTGATGCTGGGGGTAGCTTGTGGTTCAGCTATCCCGGCTGGTTGCCTGGCTTCACGCGTCGGCTCGGCCTGTCCGGATCCGAAGCTCCTGATCATGGACTGCCCCATAAGGGCATTTTCGCATCCGTAATACACAAGGCTGTGTACAGCGTTTTCATTGGCAAATCGCACCTCAAGCTTCTGGGGATGCACGTTGACGTCATAATTCAGCGGCGAGGTCCTGATCATAAGGACACAGAAAGGAAACCTGTTCTGCATGAGCCTTGTCTTGTAAGCGTCCTCCAGCGCTTTGGAAAGTATCCTGTTCCTTATATACCTTCCGTTAAGGTACATGTACTGGCTGTTCCTGTTGCCCCGGGCTATCTCGGGTCTTCCGATAAAACCGGATATGGAATAGCCATCGCTCTTATAGTCCACAGGGATCAGGGAGCTTGCTGTCTCTTTTCCGAACACGCTGTATATGGTGCTTAACAGGTCATGGTTTCCTGGAGTATGGAGCTGTGCCTGACCGTTTTGAATGAACCTGAAGGATATGCCTGGATATGCCAGTGCAAGGCGCTCGACGGTCTCAGATACATAACTGGCTTCCGTTGAGTCTTTTTTTAGAAACTTGTACCTGGCCGGAGTATTGTAGAAAAGGTCCCTCACGATTATGGTGGTCCCGTCCGGGCAGCCGGCCTGGGCAAGGGAAACAATCCGTCCGCCTTCTGTTTTCAATGAGCTTCCAGTTGAGGATTCCCGGGTTTTTGATGTTATCTCCATGCGCGAAATCGAAGCAATGGAAGCCAGCGCTTCTCCGCGGAATCCCATGGTGGCAAGGCCGTCCAGATCCTCAATGCGCCTTATCTTGCTTGTCGCATGACGCTCAATGGTAAATTCGAGGTCATCTTCTTCGATCCCGCTTCCGTTGTCGGTAACCCTGATATATGAAATCCCGCCGTTCCTGATCTCAACGGTGATCTGGGTTGCCCCGGCATCGATGGAGTTTTCGGCCAGTTCCTTAACCACCGACGCTGGCCGCTCGATGACCTCGCCGGCGGCTATCTGGCTGGCAGTGTTTTCATCAAGAATGACTATCTTGCTCATGGTTCTCCTTTGGCATACATTAAAAATTCATATAATAGTTCGCAATACAAGGTAATAATTTCGTCGTTTGATGCCTTCGATATGTATAAGGACTCTATCAGAAGTTTGTTCTTGGCATGCTGTTAGTATTGATTTGAGACAGTCCCCTGGTATTCCTGCGTGATTATAATCACCTGTCCCCGATACTCAAAATGAGTAAAAACCTCCGTCCCCCTTACTCACGTCCCCCTTACTCATTTTAGTTTTTGCTGGAGGGTGTAGAGCCTGTTGAGGGCGTCCAGCGGCGTTATGGCCGAAGGGTCAAGGGTCCTCAGCTCATCCAGCACTTCCCTCTCGGCCTTTGAAAGCGAGCTCGACGTGAACAGGTCCAGCTGCCCGTCTACCGGCTTCTGTCTCTTCTTCTTGTGGGCCTTGTTTATATCGGCCTCGTCAAGCTCATTAAGGATCATTTTTGCCCGTTCTATGACCTGCGGGGGAATGCCTGCAAGGCCTGCCACCTCGACGCCGTAGCTCTTGTCGGCGCCTCCCCTAATGATCTTCCTGAGGAATATGATATCGTCGCCTTTCTTTTTGACCGACACGCAGTAATTCTTTATGCCGTAAAGCCTTTCTTCCAGTTCGGTGAGCTCATGGTAGTGGGTGGCGAAAAGCGTCCTGCAGCCAAGCCTGTTTTTATCGTTTA
>DUSJ01000425.1 GCA_012842645.1 Clostridiaceae bacterium
GGACAGGATAGTCCTGATGAACGAGGGCAGGATTGTTTATGACGGTGTGCCGGATGAACTTCTGGCATCCGATCTTCTGACCCGATACGGCATCAGGGAACCCCTCTATATCAAGGCCATGAAATATGCCGGCTGTAAATTGACGCCGGACCAAAACCTGTCGGATATTCAGGGAATGGATTTATCCCCCTTTGAAGATAAGCTGAAGCAACAACAGCTGGTGAAATTGGAGAAGTATGTTCCCAGGGTTGGCGAAGAAATTCTCAAGGTGCAGAATGTTACCTTTGCCTATGGCAAGGATCCGGTGCTCAAAAACATCTCCTTCTCAGTGAGAAAGGGTGAAAAGGTGGCCTTTGTGGGAAAGAACGGAGCCGGAAAGAGCACCATGGCCAAGCTGATCTGCGGTATCATAAGACCACGGGAAGGTCAGGTTCTGATTAACGGCACCGATTATATGAAATATTCCATCAAGGAAATCGGTGAGAAAATCGGGTATGTCATGCAAAACCCCAACCAGATGCTGGTGAAGGATATCATCAAGGATGAGGTGGAACTGGCCATGCTGCTCAGGGGGAAGAGCAGAGAGGAAATCGATGAGGCTGTAAAAAAGGCCCTCAAAATGTGCGGTCTCTATCCCATGCGAAACTGGCCGGTCACAGCAGTAAGCTATGGCCAGAAAAAGAGGGTTACCATTGCATCCATTCTTGTGCTGCAGCCCGATATCATCATTCTTGACGAGCCAACTGCCGGCCAGGATTACCGCCACTATACCGAGATTATGGAATTCCTGGATGAGCTCAACAGGGAGTATGGCATCACGATTATCTTCATCACCCACGATATGCACCTGGCCATCCAGTATACCGATAGGGCCATTGTGTTCTCTGAGGGCGAACTGGTGGCTGACGACTCGGTCTTCAGGGTGCTGTCCAATGACGAGGTTATTAAACGGGCGAATCTCAAGCAAACTTCGCTCTATACCCTGGCTACGCGCCTGGGACTCGATCCTGAAGCATATATTGAGCACTTTATAAACTACGAAAGGATGGTGAGGGCTCATGGACAACCGGCTGCTGATTAATCTTATTCCCGGAGACACCTTCCTTCATAAGCTGACCGGGAAAACAAAGGTCCGCACCTTCCTGATTCTACTGGTATATATAATCATGTCCTTTGATCTGCGTTTGATCCTGCCGCTGTTCATTTTGAGCATCATTGGCCTTGTATCGGTAAAGCCGAACTGGAAAGTCATCAGGTACTTTATCATTATCATAGGGGCAATGAACGTGCTGAATATCGTGCTGTTCTGGCTGGCTGACCCTGCGATCGGGTCCATGTGGTGCGGGGGAACGACTACTGTGCTGT
The DNA here is from genome assembly GCA_012842645.1 of Clostridiaceae bacterium. GTDB lineage: Bacteria > Bacillota > Clostridia > DSM-8532 > DSM-8532 > DTU059. The sequence continues at coordinate 1,366 of DUSJ01000425.1, forward strand.
TCAGAGTGACAGAACGTCTTTACTTGTCGGCTGAAACCCTGTGGTACTTATGTGTCCGCTTTATCAAAATGATGACCTCATTCATGGTTTCTCTGGTCTTCATCCTTTCCATCACACCTTCCGAACTGGCGGCCGGACTGTATTCCATCAAGGTTCCCTACAAGATTTGCACCATTTTCTCCCTTGCCTTTCGCTACATTCCCGATATCGGCAGGGACTTTCAAAATATAAAAGTATCTCTGCAAACGAGAGGAGTTGAACTGGATCCCAGGAAAACCTCCCTCGGAAAGCGCCTGAAGCAGAACATACTGATCCTGGTTCCTTTGATCACCTCCTCCTTTGACAGGGTAGGAAACATTTCCAACGCCATGGATTTGAGAGGATACGGCAGAGCAAAGACCAGGACCTATTACAGCGAGCATGAGGAGCTGAAAGCTGACAAGGTTTTCAAGGTCTTGCAAATCATCCTTATACTGTTTTGCGTATACTGGATCATCACGCAGAACATCATGGCCGAGACCCTTAACATGTGGTATCCATTTTCATAAATAAGGAGAGAATTTAAAACATGATCAAACCCATTCTTGTATTCCAAACAGATTTTACTTACAAAGAGGGAGCGGTCTGCGCCATGTACGGCGTGGTCAAATCCGTAGACCGCAGCCTGGAGATTTTTGACGGGACCCATGAAATTCCCCATTTCGATATATGGAGCGCATCCTATCGGCTAAATCAGAGCATGAGGTTCTGGCCGAAGGGCACCATATTTGTTTCGGTTGTGGACCCTGGCGTGGGGACATCCAGAAGAGCCTGCGTGGCCAAAACCTGTGACGGCTATATAATTGTCACCCCCGATAACGGTACGCTGACCCATGTAAAGGCTTATTCGGGGATCCAGGAAGTGCGCCAAATCGATGAGACGCGTAATCGCCTGAAGACCACGGAAGGAACCCATGTCTTCCACGGAAGGGATCTGTTCGGATATTGCGCTGCAAAGCTTGCAAGCGGAATCATTACCTATGAGGAAGTGGGTCCGGGCTACCCGGTGGAGGAGATCGTGGTCCTCCCCATCATACAGCCAAAACTCAGCCATAATCGGGCTGAAGGTATCTTTGAGATTAATGACCCGAATTTCGGAAACCTATGGACCAATATCCCGGCCAAATCATTTATGGAATGCGGATTTGCCCTTGGCGATAGGCTGGATATGACCATCATGCATGGTGACAAGGTGGTTCATCACGAAAATGCCCTGTTTGCCCCATCCTTCGGATACGTTAAAAAGGGAGAGACCGTCATCTATATCAATGAGCTGATGAACATTGGCGTTGCCACATGCATGGGTAACTTCTGCGAGACCTGGCACGTGGATTATGGAAGCGACTGGACGGTTATATTCCGGAAGTGATCATAGAAAACAAGGAGGTCATTATGAGCAGCCTTTTAATTTTTCAATCGGACTTCGGTATTGCCGACGGCGCGGTAAGCGCCATGTACGGTGTGGCCTACTCGGTATGTCCGGAGCTCAAGATATGTGATCTGACCCATGAAATACCCCAGTACAATATTTGGGAGGCATCCTATCGCCTGATACAGACAGTAAGCTACTGGCCAAAGGATTCGGTGTTCGTTTCGGTGGTTGACCCCGGAGTGGGTTCCACAAGGCGCAGTATTGCTGTAAGAACTGTCAACGGGCAGTACATAATCACACCGGACAACGGCACCCTCACCCATATCAAACGGATGGTGGGCATAGAAGAGGCAAGAGAGATAGACGAAGAAAAAAATCGTCTTCCCAACTCGGGCGAATCCTACACCTTCCATGGAAGGGACATTTATGCCTATACCGGCGCCAGGCTGGCTGCAGGTCTCATCCGGTTTGAGGATATCGGCCCTGAAGTCCAACCCGACAGCGTAGTAGAGCTTCCGGTCACTGAACCTGTTATGGAAGGGGATACTATCACTGGTACCATCGATATCCTGGATGTCCGTTTTGGAAGCTTGTGGACCAACATAAGCAAGGATCTGTTCAAGACACTGGGAGTTCCTTATGGCGGCAGGGTTGAGATAGCCATCATGAATGACACGCGGGAGGTTTACCGCAATATTATCCGGTATGTAAAGTCCTTTGCTGATGTTTACATAGGCGAGCCTCTTATCTATGTGAATTCCCTCGACTATATCGCCGTTGCTATCAATCAGGGTTCCTTCTCTAAGGCATACAATGTTCTGCCGGGTTCAAACTGGAAGATCAGCGTAAAAAAAGCGCTGTTATAAACCAAGGATAATTATGGGGACCGGCTGTCCTTAAGTTGTGGCGGCCGGCCTTCGGTTTCCTGAGTGTTCTCTGCAATTCTGTAGCCAACGCCAACCTCTGTGAAAATATACTGGGGATTCGTCGGATCTTGTTCGATTTTTCGGCGGATACTGGCCATATGAACACGTAAAATTTTGTTGTCCATGGGAGCTGATGGCCCCCAAAGCTCACGCAGGATCGATTTATATGTCATCACGCGCCCCGGATGTTTGCCCAGTAAAGCAACGATTCTGAATTCATTCGGGGTTAGATGAACATCTTCACCGCGCACACGCACTTTTAACTTTTTATAATCAATTTCCAGTTCCCCCACACGATAGCAGCCGTCTATTCCAATTTCTTTGTTCTTTCCCGCGGTAAGGGAATGTCTTAATGCTGTTCGTATGCGGGCAAGCAATTCAATCGAACCAAAGGGCTTCGTAATATAGTCATCTGCCCCGGAGTCCAAAGCAAGCGCTTTATTTTCTTCCGTGTTTCGCGCGGAAATCACGATGATTGGTGTTAATGACCATTTCCGGACGCTCGTTATGATTTCACTGCCATCCATATCCGGGAGTCCAAGATCAAGCAAAATGCAATCGGGACAGTGAGATGTAATCATATGGAGTGCCAATTTCCCATCGGATGCAGTAACGGTTTCATATCCAGCCGCTTCAACCGTTGTTTTCAGATAATTCAAAATACCCGGATCGTCCTCAATAATCAAAATTTTCTGGAGTACCTTATTCGACATACATATTCTCCTTGCAAGGTAATGAGAATTCAAATGCGGCACCGCCATGACGACTCTTCCCGGCAAACAAACGACCTCCATGCGCTTCGATAATGGATCTGCATACAGACAATCCTATTCCCATGTTACGTCGGTCATCGTTCCTGCTATGTTTTGACATATATGTTCCGTCAAGAATTTGAGGCAATAATGATGGAGTAATGCCGCATCCATCATCTTCGACAGAAATGAAAACCATCCCATTCTCTTTCCTGAGGTGAATCCAAATCTTCGAAGCGCCTTCCGCATGTGCATTAACGTTGTCGAACAGGTTGATCATTACCTGTTCGATCAGCATTGCATCCATTGGAACAAGAATGATATCGCTGAGTGTGTCGGAATCCACAGGCAAAGAACCCGGAAGGCGATGATATTTCATAATCGCACTGCCGATAATCTCCTCCAATACCTCATCTTCTTTTTTTATCATGCCATGATTGCTGACACGGGTAACAGACAACAGGTTCTCAGTTACACGGACAAGCCATTCCGCATCTTTACGGATACCTTCCGCAAGACGTATCTGATCTTCTGCAGATAACTTCTGTTCTTGTATTGCTGAACTTGCTCCTATAATGGCAGTCAGAGGTGTACGCAAATCATGAGCAATCGCACGCAATAAATTGGAGTACATTTTTTCCCGTTCAATGTCAAATCGAAGTCGTTCCTGTTGTTTTATCTGAGTTGTCAATGTACTGATCAGGACAGAAACAATCAGCATGACCGAAAAAGTCAGAGGATATCCTGTATAGTCGATGCTGAATGCCCAAAAGGGATATGTGAAAATATAGTTCACGCAAAATGTGCCCATGAAGGCAGCGACTATTCCCCATGTGTACCCGTCTGTCCATCGGGCCACAATGACCACAGCCATTATAAAAAGAGCCATAGCAAACGGGTTGTTATCGTCATTAATGTATGATAAAAGTACTGAAAGGCCGATAGTTGCACCGAGTGTTGACAAAAGAATGAGTAAATTTTTACATGTTTTGTATTTCTGGAGAAATACTCTTAAACGGTCCGTAATATTCACCCCCAATGGATACAGATATTATATCATGGCAATGTATAAATCATAATAGATCATTCTGTATATTGAACAATTCTTTGCGGAAAATTAGCAGTAATATGTCGTATAATTTCGGAGAATGTAGTATAATGGGTAATGTTCGGGCCAAAATCAGACTTGAATCAAACCAATTCAACATCCCAGAATCAAAAGGAAACGAGAAAGGAAGGAATGAAAGAACAATGTCACTCAACTGGACCATCACTGTACTTTGTATCATTGCTGGAACCCTTGCATATGTGGCCTGGAATTTTGTACGGATCCGCAAAATGCCGGAAGGAACGGCTGAAATGGCCGACATGGCTGCAATAATACGTTCTGGCGCTAATGCTTTCATGATAACAGAATATAAAACCATTATTATGGTTGTCGCTTTGATTTCACTGTTTTTATCACTTTTTGTGGAAAAAACAAGCGGCCTTACTTTCCTGGTAGGCGCAACCATGAGCAGCTGTGCGTGTGTACTTGGAATGAAAAGCGCTACATACGCCAACGTAAGAACAGCAAATAAGGCTCGCGAAACCATGTCAATAGGCGAAACCGTCAAGGTGGCGTTGTGCGGGGGCAGCATCTCCGGTCTGAGCGTACAGGCGTTTGGAATGTTCGGCCTGGTCGCGGTTCTGCTGATTTGGGGCGGAGTCAACCATCAGACCGATGGCAGCGGCCTGCTGATTAACCTCCATGGAATCAACGCTTCTGTGATGCGTATATCGACATACTCGCTCGGATGTTCCCTGGTAGCCATGTTCAACCGTGTCGCAGGCGGCAATTATACAAAGGCTGCGGATATTTCCGCCGATATTCTGGCAAAAATCCGCAATGACCTTCCTGAGGATGACAGCAGGGTTCCGAACGTGATTGCCGACTTCATCGGTGACAATGTCAACGATATTGCCGGCAACTGCTCGGACCTTCTTGAAAGTTTTGTAGCGACGATGTCCGCTACCATTATGATTGCTGTAATCCTGTTCCAGAAACACAGCATCGACCAGATGTTCAATCCGACTGTAATCTTCCCGATAGTTCTTGCGGGAGCAGGTTTGCTGAGCTGCCTGGTTGGTATGCTGTATGCGAATGTAAAAAAGATGGGAAACGACCCTTCCCATGAACTGAATCTTGCCACCTGGATCTCTGCAGGATTGACGGTCGTTCTTGGTCTTGGAGCTTCCTGGCTTATCTTCGGAAAGGTCGATGCCGCCACATTCGAAACATTCGGATGGAAAGCAAGCTGGCTGAGCCCATGGATCTGCGCGGTGCTCGGACTTGCCAGCGGTGTAGCCATCGGATCCATTA
>DUSJ01000426.1 GCA_012842645.1 Clostridiaceae bacterium
ATTGCTCCACACACTGACAAGTTTGTCGTCAGCGAGGGAAAACTCTATGCTCCAATCCTTTATCACTGTGTCTGTATTGTTGGTGATGGTTACTTTATAAGCAAACTCATTGATATTGCTTTGCCCGTTCTGCCATGGAGCGGTCGTTTCATATCGCACGCTGATTCTTCCGTCCGTCGGGTTCGGATTGCCGCTCAGAGGAACCTGTGATGCCATTGCATCAACCGTTATGCTTGTACCGTATTTTTCACCCGCGTAATTAATGTCGTTTTCTCCGTCACCAGGCCAGAAGATCTCGACGACGTAGTCCTTTTCCTTACCAACCTCTGAAACCATGAATGCGCCGGTCACATCAAAGCTGCCTGTTCCTGTCACGCTGTTTAACACTTTGCCGTCAGAATCCCTGACTGTAACAACCAAAGGCATTATGGCGCTTTTGTTTTCAGCAGGACGAACATTGAAAGTAAGCCTGTAATACAGGTCAGTTTCCGTAACAATGCTGTTTTCATAGTTTCTGACCTTGAAGTTCCATCGCACAGTCTCAGATGGAGCGATCTTCACTCCCTGCCTGAAGGAATCGGTCCCGACGCCTGTAAAAATGAACTCCTTAGCCGTTACACTGCCTGATGCGAGATCATCTATCGAGGTCGTATACATAGCAAGGGTTCCCGCTATAATAGAGCTTGCCATTATCAATACCAATACTGATCCGATCAAAAACTTTTTCATAAATCATCCACCCCCAATTGTGCCGGTCCAGTGTCAATATGGGCATATATGCTTTTTCCCCAAGGGTTACATGATAACATGAAAAACCGCGTAAATCCATGAGCATATTTATCCAGCGCGGACAAGCGAAGCAGGGGGTGCGAATGGATAAAATAAAAGAGCGCCCTTTTCAATAGCGCTCCTGACATTTCACTTGCTTAATTATCACCCTGCCCTTAAGGCAGTATGATTCTTATGCAGGCATAATTTGTACCATGCTGGCTCACTGTTTTGTGGAGATAAATTTACCATTCGCATAAAGAGCATTGTTGTTGCCTTCTTCAATAGGGGTGCCCGCCGGGATCTCAGCCAGCACATATGCTTCCCCTCCGGGAATGGTAATTTTGATTTCTCCCGATACATTCTTGGCAACATAATCATTTTTTACAGTGTTATATATGTCCACGGGCTGCGGACCTGTAACTGTATAAATGATTTCCTTTTTACTTTTATAAGGATTATATATCAGGTAGAAATAATAATCATCCTTTACAGGTTGTTCTGAAACCAATACTTTAAGTATTCCTTTCTGGTTGGTGGGCGAAATCCTTGAGCCCAATACCCCGGCTCTTGCGCCGCTGTACAGTGAATAGTCGGTTGCTGCCCATCCGTTTATTGTAGGGTCACCGCCAAACCAGGGCTGCTTACCGTTATAATTGCTTATTATGCCTTCGTAAGGAACAGCCTCTTTTATTGCTTCAGGAATTTCATCCTTGTCGGGCAAATAATGGGTGGATTGATTTTCACTCCTGGTCCGGGAGGTGTAAAAATACCGTGCATTGTTTGTAAGCCTTAAAATCCAGTCTCCGATGGGTTTGGCATATTCCCTGTCGTATTTTGCCACCGGCAGTATGGCATCAGCGGCTGAAAAGGTATTCATTGAGAATGCGTATCCGCCTCTGTCGGTGGTGCTTCCTGCAAGGCCGGACATATCATAGCCGCCCCATGCTTCGTATATGATGCCCCATCCTCCCCTGGGAATGGACGTTCCGTCAAAAACATGCCCGAACGTCTTTTTAATATCATATGTTTTCCCGTGAAGGGCATTCAGCTTTGCGTTCATCAGGGGCGCGTAATACAGCAGAAGCTCGTACAGGGGACTGCCGAAGTATTCCTGCAGATAATCCATACAGTTTATCATTGCGGTAAGGTATTTTTCGTCTCCCCAGGTCCTGTAGGCGTAATCCATGAGCCAGGCTATTCCTGCCGCACAGTCAGGTTCCGTCCATATATTGTTCTTAAAAGGTTCTTTCGTCGAAAAGTTAAAGCCGGTATAGTCAAAGTCAGGTTTGTCCCCGCTTCCATACATTATTTCATAGGCCTCATACCAGCTGTCAATTGTGTTTTTTACGTTTTGCGCCATTTCTGTTTCGTCCGGATAGTATTGGGAAACCTGGGCATACAGAATTGCAGGATATAGCATGTACCACATGGAGTATCCGGCAGAGGTCCCGCCCGGATTGTTAGTAATTATTTTCTCGTCTTTATTGTAGAATGCGTTAAGCATCCGTACATAGTTTTTACCGTTATAATTGGTCTTGTCTATGCCCATTTGCGCTCCATTAAGCACGGCCGCAATGCATGTTACTGCCTCCTGACTTCCGTCATTGTCAAAACGCCCGTCGCCGACATAGGCAGCCATACCAAAAGTATCATAGGTTTCGTCCTGCCATATCAAAGGCAGGTATTTCCCTTCACATGCCTCATCAAATACCAGTTTATCAAATTTTATGGCAACGCTGGCATAATCAAAATATTCAAAGCTGTCAAGGCTGAATTCTTTAAATTTCTTTATGCGACTCAACTCCGTTTGTGACGTCCCTGGATCCTTTTTCACAGGAGACTGGCAGG
>DUSJ01000034.1 GCA_012842645.1 Clostridiaceae bacterium
CGTTTCCCACTGAGTTGTGATCCGTCACGGCAATAATATCAAGTCCCTTTATCAGGGCCATATTGACGATATTATTGGGGGTCATGTCATTCTCCGCGCAGGGGGACAGGCAGGAATGTATATGAAGGTCAACCCAGTACTTCATCGCACATCCTTTATAGCATTAATTATTTCATAACAAATAAGGGCCGCGCTTTTTGATGAAGACAAAAAAACAACTCCCTTATCATTTGCCCTTTCAATGGTCTGGTTCTCGATCTCAATATTTTCGGGAATTATCACGCATGCGCAGTTAGTCAGTGACGCAACGGCCACCACGTTCAGGTTGGTATGCACTGTTACCCAGGTGTCACCTTCATTGATCTTGGCCATCGCATGGCTCAGCAGGTCGCATGCATAAGCGCCGGTAACCTGCCTGTTGATGGAATCCGGCGTGTTCACTATTCTATAATTAAATTTTTCGGCTAATTCTTTTACAGTCATTTTTAAGGCTCCTGGTCGCCGGCGTGCCTGTATGCGATTTAAGCGAAGCACGGATAGCGGAGCGGTCGCGACTTGAATCCCGGATGGATTCACGGAGCGATAAATCGCTGCAGGCTACAGCCGTTAAAATCTCATAATTTCATGATTAAAAGTCCGTCCCCTATACTCAAAATGAGTAAAAGTGTACGTCCCCTATACTCATTCGATTTGCTGGAGCTGGGTGGCGATGCTGGAGACCTTCTCTCTCAGCTTGAAGATGCAGTCGGTTTCCTTTGCGCTGCCCATCACGATGTCCTCGGCCAAGGCCCTGCAGCTTGGCGCTCCGCAGGCGCCGCAGTCAAGGCCGTAAAGGCCTTCGGTGATCTCATCTATCTTCTGCATCTTCTCCAATGCCTTCATCATATCGTCATCAAGCTTCATTATGGGCTTGTATTCCACCTTGGACTTCCAGACGAACTCGTCGGCGTTTTCTGTCCTCGGAACACGGTGAGCCTGGTTTTGCCTGATTTTTTCGATTTCGTACTTCAGGTTCACCTTAGCGATAAACGGATTCTCAACGGCGAGGGGCCCGCCCAGGCATCCCTCGGGACATGCGAGGGCTTCGATAAAGTCAATGTTGTCAAGTCCGCCCTGTACAGCCTGTTCGAGGATATCGTTCACGTTATGTATGCCATGAACCGCTATACGCCGTCCTTCCCTGACAGCATCGGACTCGCCGCCAGACGCGGCCCAGGCGACGCCTATGGCGCTGGACAGCGAAAAAGGTTCTTTTGTCACTTCTCCCTGTTTTTTCATTATATCAAGCAGCGGGAGGAAAATATCCTTCATGGACAGGACACCGTCCACTTTTGACTTTTGGTTCCCTAAAGGAACTTTTACGCTGGTAACCTTGGCAGCGCAGGGCGATATGAAGAAAACTCCCATTTTATCATCAGGTATGCCGTATTTTTCATGAACTTCCTTCCTGGCAATGGCTGCGGCAACTTCCATGGGAGCCTCGATTTTCAGAAGGTTATCTATCAGGTTCGGAAATCGTATCTGTATAAACCTCACTACGGCAGGGCATGCGGAAGAGATCACGGGTTTCTTCACGACCCCGTTCTTCATGTATTTTTCCGATGCATTGGAAACAATCTCGGCTGCCCTGGCCACTTCGAAGACGTAATCGAAACCGTAATGTTTCAACGCAAGAACAATGCGCTCCCTTGAATAACCAGGCCCGAACTGTCCGTATAAGCTCGGCGCGGGAAGCGCTATCCTGTAGCTGTAGTTTTTTATCATGTCAACCGGATCGGTAACCGCCTGCTTTGCATGGTAAGGACAGACACGGATGCAAACCCCGCAGTCTATACAGCGTTCCTTTATTATCACAGCCTTGCCGCTTCTGACCCGAATCGCCTCGGTAGGGCAATGCTTGATGCAGTTGGTGCAGCCTTTGCACCTTCCTTTATCCAGTGTGACTGAGTGAAAATATTCCTGCTCCATGCTCCGGTTTCCTCAATACTGCATTATGGTCGGTTGAAGAAAACGGTTATATTAACCGTGGTTCCCTTGTTCACTTCTGTCTGGATATCCAGGATATCCGCGTTCTTTTTTATATTTGAAAGCCCCATTCCGGCTCCGAACCCCATTTCCCTTATGCTGTCGGGTGCCGTCGAGTAGCCTTCCTGCATCGCCAGCTCCAGGTCAGGTATACCCGGGCCTTCGTCAGAAATACGAATGTATATTTTATTCTCGTCAATCTCTACATGGGCATTTCCGCCGTTGCCGTGTATTACCGCGTTGATTTCAGCTTCATACATGGCTATCGATGTCCGTTTAACTATATCCGGCGAAACACCCAGTTGGGTAAGGATCTTCCTTACCCTGCTCGATGCCTCTCCCGCCACGGTAAAATCATTGGCAGGTATCATATAATCTCTTACAACGGTGCCCATCTGCTATTCTCCGCGACCGCGAATCCCGTTTTGATAAAGTTTCCCGCTTGCCACGAAGAGGGGGTAGTCGGTAGCCAGGAGAGCGATCCCTTTTTCCTCGGCCATGCTTATCATGGAATCAAGCGGTTTCTTGCCGCGGACAAAAACAACCACTTTTATGTCCATCATTTCAGCGGTCCTTATGACTTGAGGATTGATAAGACCTGTCAGGAGAAGAGCGTTTGACTTGGAAAATGCCATGACATCACTCATCAGGTCGGCACTGCAGGCTGAATAGATCTCAATGTTCGGATCATGGTTCCTGGTGCAAATTTCTGCCTTAATTATCTGTGCAATTTCGTGTATCTTCATAACTCACCTCATTGGGTCACATTACTTGGAGTTCAGATATTGGTTCAAATCATCAACAAGCTTATCCGCATCGATTCCATGAACGGCGCAAGCGTCTTCAATGCTTTCACCTGATGAAGACGGGCATCCGAGGCAATGCATCCCGTGCCTTATAAATATCGGAGCAGTGCCTCTGTCCATCATCAGGACGTCAATGATAATGCTTTCCTTCGTTACCTTCTTCTCCATAACAAACCTCCATACCTGCCTTTGCATGATCAAAAGGGTATCGGGTATGCTGAACCGGGAGTCATAAGGTGCAAAGCCCCGATAAATCAATTATAACAAATAGCGAAAAATGCGCAATAATCGTTGACAATGTTGTCTGAGATCGCATGCAGAAACGCTTTATTTGCGCAGATTAAGATTTTTTCACAGCCTGCCGTCCCCTGTCTTTACCGGCATACTATCCTTGACTTGACACGTTAAATTATGCTAAGTTTATTATAATATTGAGCAGAATCAATCAGCTTCTTTTGACGGAGGTCAGGTATGTCAGTGTTTGCAAGGCTTTTTGGCCTGGAAAAAGAAAACAAGGAAACACAAACAAGTATTGCGCGGGATGAAAACGCAGTGTCTGTCAATACGCAAGGGCCGGACGACTGTGAAATCGTGGCAGCGATCATGGGCGCACTGATGAGTATGCTTTCGGTCCGGTCGATAGACGATCTTCATATAAAGTCGATACGTCGTCTGGGCAGAAATTCCCCTGTATGGAACCTGGCAGGCCGTGATGAGTATATAGCATCAAAACTGTAAGATTGATTTCGTCCTGAAGCTGCTTTCTCGTTAAGAAGGCAGCTTTTTGTCAAATTGAGGTGATTTTTTGTGAAATACATCGTCGTTCTCGGTGACGGCATGGCCGACTGGCCAGTCGCTGAAATAGACGGAAAGACCCCATTGGAAGCTGCTTTCAAGCCCAACATGGATAAACTGGCAAAGGCCGGAACAGTCGGTATGGTCCATACCATACCCGAAGGAATGCCTCCCGGCAGTGACGTGGCCAATCTCTCGGTGTTAGGGTTCGATCCGAGAACCTGCTATACAGGGCGTTCTCCCCTCGAGGCAATAAGCATGGGGCTTAAGCTTGATCCGGAAGATACGGCATTGAGATGCAACCTGGTTACCTTAAGCGATGAAGAAATATACGAGGACCGCACCATGGTGGACTACAGCGCCGGGGAGATTACTACCGGGGAAGCCGCCGAACTGATGAAAGCCGTGGCAGCAGCGCTGAACAGGGAAGGCATATCTTTCCATGCGGGGGTAAGCTATCGGCATTGCCTGATCTGGAAAAACGGACCCATGGACATTCGGCTCGTACCTCCCCATGACATATCGGGCAAGAAAATTTCAGGACATCTGCCCCAGGGACCCGGCAGCGGGATCGCCCTTGAACTGATGAAAAGGAGCGCAGAGATCCTTAAGAATCATCCCGTAAACAGGAATCGATTAGAAAAAGGCTTGAATCCCGCAACATCCATATGGCTCTGGGGGCAGGGGAAA
>DUSJ01000427.1 GCA_012842645.1 Clostridiaceae bacterium
CGCCCGCCGCGGCGCAAGGCTTGCCAATTGTGTAAAAAAAGCTTACCAGGAATTAAAGGCCGGCAATCCTGATGCGGTAAGGCCTGTTCTCGTGATAGGAAGCGAAGTTCCCGTTCCCGGAGGCAGCCATGAGCACGAGGATTCGATCACACCTACCGATCCAGAAGAATTCCGCAGGCAGTATCACGTGTTCCGGGAAGAGTTCCTGACTGCCGGCGCGCCATTTGAGGATGTAGTGGCTTTTGTGGTGCAGCCGGGTGTCGAATTCGGCGATGACTTTGTATTCCAATATAACAGAAATAATGCGTCATCCCTGACCGAAGCGCTCAAGGACTATGCACCCCTCGTCTTCGAAGGGCATTCTACAGATTACCAGACCCGGACAAGTTTATGCCGGATGACCGAAGATGGAATACGTATCCTGAAGGTAGGACCCGCCCTTACTTTCGCATTGAGGGAAGCATTGCTCCTTGCCGAAGAAATCGAAACGCTTACGGTATCGGATCCCTATAAACGCTCAGGTTTCAGGAAAGCTCTCCTCAACGAAATGGATGCCGATGACAAGTACTGGAAGAAATACTACACCGGGACACAGGCTGAAATCGATTACAAGAAACTGTACAGCTATTCGGACCGATGCCGGTACTATCTTCCCTCAAAATCGGTCCAGTCTTCCATTAACATATTGCTCCGAAACCTGGACACCATTCCGGCAGCTCTCGTCAGCCAGTATTTCCCCCGCCAGTATGCAAAAGCAATGGAGGGTGAACTCTCCTTCGATGCCCTGTCCGTAATCCTTGACCGTATCGGTGACTGGTGTGATTTATACGCTGCAGCATGCGGCGTTAAATTAAATAAAAAGGAGACCTGAACATGGCTAAAATATTCGGAAAGGAATATACCAAAAAGGAATTGCTTGATCTTACGGGGAACATCGGAACTATCGCCGGCGTCCGTCGCGTCGAGTACAAGGATGGATTCGCCCGCGGGCTTACAGCTTACGAAGTGATCAACGGCCCTGTCAGATTTACTGCTTACATTGACAAATGCCTTGATATCGGCGAGCTTTATTACAACGGGATGCCGATGCATTTCCTGTCCCGTCCCGGCATTATGAGCAATAACTGGTGGTATGATGAACCCAATTCGCCTCGCAGCATTATGTGCGGAATGATGTTTACCTGCGGGCTTTCCAACGTAGGACCAAAGCAGGTTCTGCCAAACGGCCGGGTCCAGCCCCAGCACGGCATGATTCGCAGTACTCCCGCCGAGATCCATGGGGCCAGGACATACTGGGTCGGCGATGATTTCTTTATCGAACTGAGCGCCGTAATGAGAGAATCCAGCCTGTTCGGTACTAATCTGGTCCTTCGCCGTACTATCACTGCAAAACTTGGTGAAACCAGAATAGACATCAAAGATGAAATTGAAAATGAAAGCAGTACCGATAACGTACCTCTCATGCTGATGTACCACTGCAATTTTGGATTCCCGTTCCTTAATGAGTCCACAAAGCTTGTTATCGATGCTGTTTCCACCGATGGGCGGGACGAGGCTGCAAGGGCCGGTATGGAAAAGGAATCTCCATGCGTGTTCGGGAAACCTGTGGCTGGTTATGAAGAGCAGGTGTTCTACCATAAACTGAAATCAGAAAACCATAAATGCTGTGCAAGCCTGGTCAATCCTGAAATGAACCTTGCAGTGAACATCGAATATGATGACAGGGAACTCCCGAACCTGATTCATTGGAAATGCAGGGACGCAGGGAATTATGTTATTGGCGTCGAACCATCCAACTGCCATCCTGAAGGAGTTCTGAAGGAAGCCGAAAACGGAACACTGCGTTATCTTGGCACCCATGAAAGCATTCAAACCGGCATTTCCCTTATTATTGACCCTATAAAATAATATTCTGAAGCAGCTTCAGGCATTAAAGGGGCTTTCTTTATAATATACTGAAAGCATGCTGTTCAGAGATGAATGAGCAAACTTGAGCATTGACAACTTCCTGCGACGAGGACAGCAAGAAGATCTGAACAGCATGCTCACAGCAAAATATGAGACAGCCCCTTTGTTTTTATGCCGCGGATTTTCTAATCCTGTCAGTTGTTCTGTTTCTCTTTCTGTTTCAACAATACATAGGAAGAACCGTCTATCATTTTATCCCGCACGCTCAGTTCTACGGTCTCTATCTGGTACTTGCCGACCAGCGCTTTCTCGGCAAGGGCGGCATAGTCCACGATACTGTTCCATCCCCTGACGCTTGTGACTATATTTTTATTTATGACATTCACTATTTCATTCAGCCTGGCAAGGTTCTTCAAAGTTACATGCTGCTGTATAAATGCCTTGATAAACCTGTTCTGGTTGTTCTTCCTGTATATGTCGCCATAGTTGATGAAATTGCCGTTTTCGTCGTATCCCTGCCTGAACCTTACATAGCCTTCCGCATCCTTTCCGTTCAGGTGCCTTGTGCCTTTCTCAATATAAATCTTAAGGTCCTGGTATGGA
>DUSJ01000428.1 GCA_012842645.1 Clostridiaceae bacterium
CAAGGGCTGCCGACTCAATCGCAAGCCAGACCGGGGCAAAGGTATATATCCTTGATCCTGTCGTGACCGGGCCTAAGGATGCTGCCCCCGACAGTTACGAAAAAACCATGGAAGAAAATCTGAAAGTATTGATAGAGGCGTTGTATGACTGAAACAAGATTTCATAACCATGATGCCTGCCGGCAGGGATGCTGCGGGCTTTGCTGTACAAAAATAGAGGATTTCGGTGTTACAATAGGCAGTACCGTGATCCTGAAAAATGTGAACCTCCATATTCATTGCGGGGAACTTACCGCCATAATAGGCCCCAACGGCGCGGGAAAAAGTACGCTGATCAAGGCTCTGCTTGGCGAGATACCCCATACGGGGACACTGAAGTTCGTCCAGTACGATAATGGATTGCTCAAGGCTCCGGTCATGGGATATGTTCCCCAGAGCCTCAACCTGGACACTACGTCCCCCACCAGCGTATTGGACCTGTTCCTCGCATGCCGGTCGAAATATCCTGCCTGGCTTATTCGCCGCAAAAGAGAGGTGTATAAGGTAAAGGAGCAGCTTGACAGGGTAAATGCCGGGCACCTGCTTTCAAGAAGACTGGGAGCACTTTCGGGCGGTGAGCTGCAGCGTGTGCTCCTGGCATTGGCTCTGGATCCTGTTCCCGAAATACTGCTTCTGGACGAACCGGTATCCGGAATAGATCAGAACGGACTTGAGCTTTTTTACGAAACTGTCTCGGAACTGCGGAACGCTTACGACCTGTCTATAATCCTTGTTTCCCATGACCTGGACATGGTGAGGAGGTATGCCGACAGGGTTGTATTGCTCAACAAAACGGTCCTGATGGCCGGGACTCCTGAAGAGGTGCTAAACAGCGATGTTTTCTTTGACACTTTCTCGCTGAGATGGCAGAAGGAGAAAAGGGGCAAGGGAGGTACGGCACTGTGAACTGGTGGTATAAGATTCTGGAAGCGCTTCCTTTCGAATGGGCTCAGGAAGGCCAGATGATCTTCATGAAAAACGCCTTGCTGGCCATTATACTCCTTACTCCTGTTTTCGCCCTGCTGGGGACCATGATCGTCAACAACGGCATGGCATTCTTCTCGGATGCCCTTGGTCACGGAGCTTTCACTGGAGTCGCCATCGGCGGGCTCCTGGGACTTGCTGAGCCCATAGGTTCGGCAGTGGCCTTTTCTGTCATATTCGCCTTCCTTATAACCATAATCAGGCACAAAAGCAAAATGGCAGGCGACACGGTCATAGGCGTGTTTTCCTCAAGCGCGATAGCCCTGGGCATATTCCTGGCAACTTTGGGCGGGAAAAGCTTTACGAAGCTGAATTCATACCTTGTCGGCGATATACTGAGCATCGCGCCGAGAGAGATAGGGTTTCTTGCAATTGTCCTGGGAATTGTACTGATATTCTGGTTTTTTGTTTTCAACAGGCTGCTGCTTGTCAGCATAAATCCTTCGCTGGCCGGGAGCAGGGGGATAAATACTTTCTGGTACGAGGTTGTTTTCAGCTGCGCAGTTGCGGTCATCGTAACGGTTTCCATGTCATGGATAGGTTTACTTGTCATCAACTCGTTTCTTGTCCTTCCTGCAGCCGCGGCGAGGAATATCGCCCGCAGTCAGAGACAGTACCATCTGCTCGCAGTGGTATTCTCCCTCCTTTCCGGGGTTGCCGGGCTGATACTTTCCTACTCCTTTGAGACCGCGACAGGATCGACAATCGTGCTGATCTCGTCGGCAATTTTCTTCACGACCTGGTTTGTCAGGAAGAGATTCGCATAAGGGGGCGGTTAAAATGGAATCAATGAATCTGAATGATCTGCTCAGGAATGGGAACCTGAAAAGCACCAGGCACAGAATCGCCATACTGAAAATATTGAAAGAGAGCAAGCTTCCCCTTTCAGCCGAGGATATTTTCATAAGGCTCAGGAAGGACAATGTCGTCATAAGTTTGTCAACGGTCTACAGGGTACTGGAGATCCTGCATGATAAGGAAATAGTGGTGCGGGTCAGCATACCGGATGACAGCAGGGCTGTTTACGAGTTATGCGGAAATGAACACCATCACCACCTGCTGTGCATCAAGTGCCGCAAAATCCTGCCAGTTGAAGGATGCCCCCTTGAAGAATATGAGAAGCTCCTTGAAGACAGGTTCGGATTTACAGTCAAAGGACACAGTCTTGAAGTTTATGGTTACTGTGAAAGCTGCGCAGGTATTAAATAACGATAACGGGGGAATATAAGCTTGAAAACAAAGCAAAAAGGGAGAGGATCGCATGAAGAAGACCCCCAGGATAAAAGATATTCCCCCTGATGAACACGATGAAGATTTTGATCCCATACTCTTTAAGACCTATGAGAATCTTTCCTCGCCTGTTCAGTCAGTTGAAGAGAAAAAGAAAAGCGATAATCCGGAAGTAATGGAAATGGCAAAAAAGCATCGTCATTTCGAGATGCCTGAAGAAGAATAAGCATTTCTTGCATTTTTATTGACAAATACCCATGCCATAATATATATTTTTCTTA
>DUSJ01000429.1 GCA_012842645.1 Clostridiaceae bacterium
CTGACGACGGAAGTTACGGGGAAAAGGGATTTGTCACCGACCTGCTGAAGAAAGAAGTCGAAAAAGACCCGCCCGATATGGTTTTCTTCTGCGGCCCGATAGTGATGATGAAAGCAGGGGTACAATTGCTTCAGAATTATAATGTGCCCTGTGAAGTTTCGATGGAACAGCACATGGGCTGCGGTATCGGCGCCTGCATGACATGTGTCTGCAAGGTCAAAAAAGGCGATGACTGGAATTACACCCAGGTATGCAAAAGCGGCCCGGTGTTCGGCGGGGACGAAGTGATATTCGATTGATCGGAGGTATGTGTGATGGATAACAATATTAACCTTGAAGTAAATATTGCGGGACTGAAACTCAAGAACCCCGTCATCGCGGCCTCCGGTTGCTTCAGCTTCGGCCGCGAATACAGCAGGTTTTTCGATTTGAACAGGCTGGGGGGAATAGCTGTAAAAGCCCTGACCAGGCAGCCCAAAAAAGGTAATCCTCCGCCCAGGATAGCAGAAACGCCATCGGGCATACTCAACAGCGTGGGGCTGCAGAACCCCGGCGTACAGGTCTTTATAGAGAAGGAAATTCCCTTTTTAAGGAATTATGATACCGCTATTATAGCCAACGTGGCGGGAGACACTGTCGAGGATTATGAATACATGGCAGAAACCCTTTCGAATGCGGATGTCGATGCAATAGAGCTAAACCTTTCCTGTCCCAATGTGAAGGAAGGCTGCATGGCTTTCGGAAGCAGTGCTGAAGGAGTATTCAAAGTAGTTTCCACAGTAAGGAAAAAAGCAAGTAAACCCCTGATAGTAAAGCTTACGCCCAACGTGACAGATATAACCGAGATCGCAAAAGCCGCAGAGGCTGGCGGCGCCGACTCGGTGTCCCTTATAAACACATTGCTGGGGATGGCCGTTGACGCCAAAACGAGAAGACCCATACTGGGAAATGTCACGGGAGGGCTTTCGGGACCGGCCATAAAGCCTATAGCGCTCAGGATGGTCTACCAGGTTTCAAAGGCAGTTAAGATACCTGTGATAGGCATGGGAGGTATATCCAACGGAACCGATGCCGTTGAATTCCTGCTTGCAGGAGCCTCAGCGGTGATGCTGGGAACAGCCGGATTTGCAAATCCCATGGCCTGGATCGAAACGATTGACGGGATAGAAAAATATATGATTGAAAACAAGGTCAAATCCGTGACCGAACTGGTCGGAGGGCTTATTGTATGAACCGGGAGCTGATAGGATATCTTTTTGAAACGAAAGCCATACGGGTATGTCCCAAGGACAGGCCCTTCTGGTATACCTCAGGGAAAATCGGGCCTTATTACGTCAATACCCATTTTCTCTATGGCAGCGAAGAAAAAGCCAATGAGTTCCTGACCCTGATAGACGGACTGAAAGATAATAAACTGTCCTGCTCCGGGGAGTTTCACAGGGCTTCGAAAGAAAATTACCGCGCCGACAGGATATACAAAGGGACCATTGATGCCCTCGTATCTTATGCAAGGGAGAATCTTGACACCGACAGGATCGATTATATCTCCGGCGGCGAGAGAAGGGACTGGTTTTTCTCGCTCATGGTGGCAGACCTTTTAGGGAAGCCCCATTTAACGCTGTTCAAGGATCTCTCGTCCGTTCTGTACAAAAACGGGAATTCAGAGGAAGCAGGCGATCTTAACGGCGCAAGCGTCCTTCACATAGCCGACCTGATTACGACCGCGTCCAGCTATGAAAGGGCATGGGTCCCGGCCGTCCGAGGAAAAAACGGCCGAATGAAATGGAGCCTGGTTGTTGTGGACAGATTGCAGGGCGGAGCGGAAGTATTGAAAAGCCGGGGTGTTGAATCCCATCAGCTGGTTTCCATAGACCGGGAGGTATTCAAAAAGGCCGCGGAAGCAGGTTACATCGATAAGGAGCAGCTTGGCCTTGTTTTGGATTACATGGATGATCCTGAAGGCTCCATGAAGGAATTCCTTAAAAACAATCCCATGTTTTTAAAGCAGGCCCTTTCGGGAGATGCTAAGACTGCGCAGAGGGCGCGGCTTCTGATACAGAACAACTTCTATGGTGTCAGCGAATTTTTCAAAGATATGTGAAGCAGGGGCAAGGTATGAAATTGCCTGATTTTTTTAAAGAATACTTCAAACAGTTGATGGAAGAACAGGAATACAGGGCGTTTTTGGATGCCTTTGACGGCGCGCGCTGTTATGGCATCAGGGTGAACACGCTGAAAATCCGTCCTGATGAACTGCAGTCGCTCCTGGAAAGGGACCTGGAGCCCGTGCCATGGGCTCCCACCGGCTTCTATTACCCGGAAGGAGAGTCTTTTGGAAAGCACCCCGCCTATCACGCAGGCCTTTATTATATCCAGGAACCAAGTGCCATGATGCCTGCTGAAGCCCTCGCGCCGGAGCCGGGCGAAAAAGTGCTGGACCTGTGCGCGGCCCCTGGAGGGAAGACCACTGCCCTGGGCGGCAAGATGCGAAACCAGGGCCTCCTGGTGTCCAATGACGTAAGTCCGAAGCGCGTAAAAGCGCTGGTGAAGAATGTCGAACTCATGGGCCTGACCAACACCTTTATAACCAACGAGACTCCTGACAGGCTGAAAACATTCTTTCCCGAGTATTTCGACAGGATACTCCTTGACGTTCCGTGTTCGGGCGAAGGAATGTTCAGGAAGGACAGGGAATCCGTGCAAAGCTATTCAAAGTACAAAAGCGGCGAGTGCGCAGCCCTCCAGAGGGCAATATTCGATTCGGCATACGCCATGCTGAAACCCGGCGGCATCATAGTCTATTCCACCTGTACCTTCAATCCCCGCGAGAACGAGGAAAATATAGAGTTTTTCTTAAACAACTACGACATTGAAGCCGACAGGCTCGAGCCGACAGGAGGATTCGAGCCGTCCCGCGGGTCCTGGACCAAATCAAAAGACCAAAGTCTTTCCGCGGGCTTAAGGCTGTGGCCCCATAGGGCGCGGGGCGAAGGCCATTTTGTCTTCCGCCTTAAGAAAAAAGGCGAAAGAAAGGGAAACGGTCAACTCGCGTCAAATGCCGGATACACTTCGAAGGAAGCGGAACAGGCGGCTGAAATATACCGGGATTTCGCCAGTGATAGCCTGAATGGTCTCCAGGAAGGCATATACCACCTGCAGGGATCAAGCCTGTACCTGCTTCCGGCGTATATGGAAAAACTTCCGCCGGTAAGATGGGAGAAGGCGGGGCTTTACCTTGGGGAATGCAGAAATGGCCGCTTCGAGCCGTCCCAGTCCCTGCTTATGGCTAAAAAGCCCCGGGAATTCAGAAGGGTAATCCGGTTTGACAGGAACGACCATAACATTACAAGGTACCTGAAAGGGGAAACCCTTTTCCATGCGGTGGATAAGGGATATGCAGGCAGCAGGGGATACGCGGCCGTTTGCTATGAAGACTATCCGCTTGGATGGGTGAAACAGGACGGGGAGATGCTGAAAAACCTGTATCCGAAAAGCTGGAGGATGATGTGATGCCGAAACTTAGACTGGATAAATTCTTAAGAGACCAGGGCATAGCCTCCAGGAGCGAGATCAGGGAACTTATAAAAAAGGGGTTCGTGACGATAAACGATGTCGCTGCAAGGGACCCGTCGGCCTACGTTGAAACCGTCAGCGATACCGTCAGAGTCAACGGGGAAACGGTTCATTACAGGGAGTTTGTCTACTATATGCTCAACAAGCCGAAGGGGATCATAACCGCCACCGAGGACAGGAATGAGAAGACAGTACTGGACCTGTTTCCCGAGAATGTCAGGCGAAGGGGAGTGTTCCCCGTCGGCCGCCTTGACAGGGATACCGAGGGACTTTTGATAATAACAGACGACGGGCTTTTTGCCCATAACCTGCTTTCGCCCAAAAAGCATGTACCCAAGCTTTATGAAGCGGTGCTAAACAGGCATCCCGGAGAAGAAGCCATAAAGGCCTTCCGGGAAGGGGTGGATATTGGAGGATACATCGCGTTGCCTGCAAACCTAAGTTTCGTGTCGGGTTCGGACCCGGTAATAGCCCGGGTCGAGGTCTACGAAGGCAAGTTCCACCAGGTCAAGAGGATGTTCAGGGCTGTAGGTGCCGAAGTCCTTGAATTAAAGCGCCTGCGGATTGGCGATGTCTGGCTTGACGAATCCCTGGAGCCGGGCGAATACAGGGAGCTTACCGATGAAGAACTCGCCTTGCTGTCAAAATGAGTATCGGGGACAGGCGATTTACTTCGTTGTCATTCTAAAGAGTGCAGCGACGAAGAATCTCAAGCACCAAATAAATAGATAAACAGAAAAAAAGCCCCTTCGTTCAGGATGACATATAGGTACTGCGAAAAAAGGAGTTGCTTTTATGGAAAAGAATACGCTGCAGAAACTCGGCCTGATGCTGCAGGGAATAGCCGTCAGGCTTACCGATGAAATAGAATATTTCGAGGCAATGACCGGGGAGTTCAAGTCCGGTACGAAGATCTTTCCCCTGAAACTGGTCCCGGAAGGGGATATGTTCAGGATAAACTTCGGGGGCAGAAGCATAAAAGCCCGTTCCGATGAGATTCCCGGGCTTATATCGGGATTTGCGGACCCTTACGAAAAGGTGACGCTTACGTATAAAAGCCGCGGCGAGATACTCATAATCGAAGCCGAAGGCAAAAACGTCACAATGAAAACAAAAGCCCTGGAAGAGGAGAAGGACAGCATAATAAAAGGTCATGCTGAAACGGGTACTCTTTCAGGGCGCGAATACCTTATAAAGCCCGGAAAAGCCGATAAGCTTCTTAAGGCCATAAACATAATGGCCGAAAACGGCAAGATCAGGAATGACATGATCCGTAAATACAACCAGATTGATCATTTCGTCGAACTTGTGGAGCCGATGCTCAGGGACCTGACGGAAGGCCGGAACGAGCTTAAGATCGTGGACTGTGCCTGCGGCAAGTCCTACCTTTCGTTCGTGCTTAATTATTACCTGAAGGAAGTCATGAAAGTTAACTGCAGGATCACGGGAATCGACATATCCGAAGGCGTTATACAGTCCAGCAGGGAAATAGCTGAAAAGCTGAATTACCGCAACATGGATTTTATTACAGGCGATATCCGCACACTCCTTTACGAGGATGAAAGAGGAAAGGCCATCCAGCCTGACCTGGTTATCAGCCTTCATGCATGCGACGTTGCCACCGATTACGCCCTCGCTTACGGGATCAGGAACCGTGCCAGGGGAATCATAGCTGTCCCGTGCTGTCACAGCGAGCTTCTGAACCAATACTCGTACAAACCTTTTGATGAGATCATAAAACACGGGGTATTCAAGGCAAGGCTTGCCGACATCCTGACCGACGGGCTGAGATGCATGATCCTTGAGGCTTTCGGCTACAGTGTTTCCGCCGTCGAATACGTCTCGCCCCTTGACACTCCCAAGAACCTTCTTATACGCGCGGTGCTCACAGGACGTTTCAATCCCGGGAAATATGAGGCATGCATAGAAATGGCGAAAAAACTCGATTCAGATCCTGCGCTCCTCAGGGAAACAGTAAATTTGCATAAATATTGAACCCCGCCGTTTTTATTTTTTCCCACAATTACAATTTTTTCTTGATTGCTTTACTTAAGGAAAAACTCCATATATAATCTGTTGTAAAATTGGATGGAAAGTTAAGGAAATAGAGAAATGGAGCGGATAAATAATGAAAAAAGGAATATACGATGAAAACGGCGTATCGCTTTCAAAAAAAGCCCCCAGGATCGGAGACACCGTCGAACTCAGGTATAACGGGCTTCTTAGGAATTCCGGCGTAATTGCGGTAAAAGCCCATATCGGATATAATGAGACGTGGGAAGATGTACAGACCATCGATATGGAGCATAAGGACGACGCTTTTACAGTCAGCATTACGCTTGCCAAAGCAGGTACCCTTAATGCAGCGTTCGTCGATCCTGCAGGCAACTGGGACAACAACTCGGGAAAGAATTATGTTTTTAAAATAGCCAAAGCCCCTGCTGCCAGAAAGGCTTCAAAGTCCGAACCTGCCACGGCGAAGAAGAAGACCAGGGCCAAGAAAGCGTCCGAACCCGCTGAATCGGAAGTTATAAAGGCGAAAAAAGAAGCGGCTTCCGCGTTAAGTACAAAAACGACGAAGAAGACATCGGCTTCCAGGAAAGCTGCCAAATCTGAAACAGGTAAGAAATAAAAAAAAGCCACAAGACTGAGAAATTTGACTGGCCGGGTTAATTTGTCCTGTCTCCTGAAATCGGGTTCCGTGATAAAAAATCAGCAAAACATAAATAAGTTAACATATCAAAAGAACCGAACAAGGAGGTATGCGGCATGGATTTCAATCCCAACAGCAGTTTTCTGTATCTTGTGGCTGTTGCAGTTATTCTGTTCATTCTTGCCCAATCCGTCTTCTTTCTGATACGGGCTTACAGGCGCGGTAAAGAAATTGGGATGGATGTAAAAAAGCTCAGGACGACTATAACCTCTTCCGCCATATTCACCGTCGCGCCAGCTGTTTCAATACTGTTAGGAGTACTGACCCTTTCAAAATTCCTTGGGCTTCCTCTTCCATGGATCAGGCTGAGCGTAATAGGAGCCATTACATACGAGCTTCCGGCCGCCACCTCCACGGCTTCGGCCCTTGGAATCCCAATTTCTGAAACCATAACGGATCCGACTGTTTATTCGGCAATAACATGGGTTATGACACTTGGCATTTTGCCAAGCACTATTCTTGTACCTATTTTGCTGAAACGTATCCAGGGAGGACTTATATCCATAAAAAACAAGGACAGCAAATGGGGCGAACTTCTTATATCAGCAATGTTCATGGGCATGATATCGGCATTCATGGGTATGGTTTTCGCAAATATAAGAAACGGATTGCCCGGCTGGATTCCCATTTTCGTGATGTTTTTCTCTGCCGCGCTCATGGCGGTGTGCGGGCTCTTGATCAAGGTACTCAAGGTAAAATGGCTGCAGGATTACGCTCTGCCGATTTGCATGCTTGGGGCCATGGCCTTCGCAGTCATCATAACGCCGGTAATCTCGTAAAGGGGGTAATGGTATGGACAGCAGAATCTATGAAGAAAAAACTCATCATTACGGAAAGATATGGACCTGGACAGCGGTACTTGTTTTTGTCCTGGTTCCGGTTTCGGTATGTATTTTTTATAACGCATGGCCGCCCTTCATGTCGGTATTCAAGGGGCTTTTGGGCGTTGCCCCGATATTCTGGACAGTAGGCTTTATCGAAGTGATAACTTTCACTCCCATGCTGGGTACTGGAAGTTCGTATCTTGCTTTTGTGACAGGCAACCTGACAAACCTGAAAGTTCCATGCGCGATCAATGCCATGGAGATCAACGACGTCAAGTCAGGCACTGAGGAGGGTGAAATCGTATCTACTATCGCAGTAGCCACATCATCGATTGTGACTACACTTATAATAACGGCCGGAACACTTCTCCTGGGCACGCTGACTCCTTTCCTGAACTCACCCGTATTGAAACCTGCTTTCGATAATATACTCCCCGCGCTGTTCGGAGCACTCGGAGTGGTTTACATAAGCAAAAACCTGAAACTTGCCGTAACGCCTATGCTGTTCATGATTATCCTCTTCGTGTCTGTGCCGTCCCTTGCAGGCTCGGTGGGGATACTGGTTCCTGTAGGCGCTGTGATTTCGATATTAATGGCCAGGCTGCTTTATAAGAAAAACATGATATAAATGCCGAGGGGGCTGTGAGAAGAAATGATAGGATGGCTTATTTTGCTTTTGATCATATCCCTGGCTGCAGTTGTCGTAATCCGGGCAATATTATTCAAACCACAGACTGAGGTCGTCTCAGCAGTTCAGAAGCCGGCGCTTGATGAAGAAAAAATAGTCAGTGATATGGTTGAAATGGTGAGATGCAAAACCATATCGGACAGGGATGAAACCAGGATTGATACAGGCGAGTTTGAAAAATTCAGAAATCTTCTGAAAGAGAGGTTCCCGCTGGTTCATCAGCGCTGCAGCCTCGAGCGGATTGGTAAGACGGGGCTCTTATACCGCTGGAAAGGTGAGTCATCATCTGAACCTGTAGTACTAATGGCGCATTATGACGTTGTTCCCGCGGATGAAAAGAGCTGGGAGAAACCAGCTTTTGAAGGGATAATAGAGAACGGCGAAATCTGGGGAAGGGGTACCCTTGATACTAAGAGTACCCTGTGCGGAATCATGGAAGCTGCCGAGCATTTGCTTAAACAAGGTTTTGCCCCCAGGCATGATATTTACTTCTCTTTTTCGGGAGAAGAGGAAATAGACGGCCCAACCTGCGCCGACATAGTGACAGAGCTTGAAAACAGGGGTATCAAGCCTTCCATGGTGCTTGACGAAGGGGGTGCCATTGTGGAAAAGGTGTTCCCCGGGGTGGACAAACCCTGCGCCCTGGTCGGCATTGCTGAAAAAGGAAGCGTTAATATGGAGTTCTCATTGCAAAGCAAGGGAGGACACTCTTCGACGCCGCCAAGGCGTACCATTGCAGGCAGGCTTGCCCGGGCGATGGTTCAAATCGAAAGGAATCCTTTCAGGTTTCAGCTTACAAAGCCTGTCCGGGAAATGTTCGATGTCCTTGGAAGGCACTCAGGTTTCGCATTGCGTATTGTATATGCGAATCTATGGCTTTTTAAGCCTGTTTTAAAAATCGTGAGCAAAATATCCGGCGAAGAAATGTATGCGCTTATGCATACCACCTGCGCCATTACAAAAATGGAGGGAAGCCGTGCTTTCAATGTCCTCCCCCCGAAAGCCTCGTTTGGAGTAAACCTTCGCGTGCTTGGAAGCGACACTATGGACCTGGTAAGGGAAAGACTCAGGCGGATTATCAGGGATGATGAAATCGATATAAGAATAGTGACAGGCATGAATGCTTCAAAGTGTTCGGATACCGGGTGCGATCAATGGCTTAAGCTTAAAAAGGTAATCAGGAGCATGTGGTCTGATGTTATCGTATCGCCGTACCTGATGCTTGGCTGCAGCGACTCAAGGCACTATTGCCGGATAAGCGATAATGTCTATCGTTTTTCGCCAATGATGCTGTCCAAAAAGCAAAGGGATATGATTCACGGGCACAATGAAAGGATTCCTGTTGATACTCTGATTAAAACCGTCGAATTTTACGTGAATTTTATCCATGAATTGCAGAATTTATAGCACAATATCTTCCTTGACAAGGTCGGACCATACAAGTATAATAGACAATGCGACATAAAAAGCGACTGATGCGGGTGTAGTTCAGTGGTAGAAC
>DUSJ01000430.1 GCA_012842645.1 Clostridiaceae bacterium
AGCGTATTACAGGTTCGCGAGATACGAGCAATATATCGGCCTTGCGTTCCTAACCATAGTCATCCTTGTCCCGAACGACTTTATAAGCACCTTTATCAGGGCGATTACAGGTCCGCTATACCGGAGCATGGTCGGGGTAACGCAGACCATCCTCGGCATTGATGACGGCAATGTGTTCTGGCTGATGATAAAGACTTTTGCTTTCGATGTATACTGACAATTGGACGGAAGGTCAAAAGACTGAAAACAAGAGGGTATTTATGAAGCTTATTACCTCAGTGATGAAGGATTCGAAAAATATAAACCGTATAGCTTATCTCGCAGGGAAAGGGACCGATTCGGTCGTTTTCGGCGTTTCCGATTCCCAGAAACGCCATATCGCGGACACCGTCGCTGAAATGACCGGGTTTAAAGGTCTTTATGTGGCGTGGAACGAGATGCAGGCACGGCAGGCATACCTCGACCTGTCATACCTGACGGGCGACGGCGCGGTTTTTTTGCCGAACCGTGAAATAATGCTGTATGACGTGGAAGCCAGGAGCTTTGAGCAAACCCATACAAGGGTGGCTGCGCTGGCCAGGATCATAAACGGCGACTATAAGTTTATCGTTACTTCAGGCGAAGCGCTGATGCACTACCTGATGGATCCCGACGAGTTCGGGAAACGGCTTGTGACCTTGCGGCCCGGTGATACTGTAGATATTGGCCTTCTTGAGATGAAACTTCTTGAGATGGGCTATGAAAGGGAAGAGAAAGTCGAGGGACGGGGCCAGTACTCCAGGCGCGGCGGAATCGTTGACATTTTCCCGGTCAATTGTGATATGCCATGCCGTCTCGAGTTTTTCGATATAGAGATCGACTCCATGCGCTGGTTTTCGGAAGATACCCAGCGTTCGGTGTCCCAATGCGATGAACTGAACATATATCCGGCAAGAGAAATCGTTTATTCCCGGGATCAGATAGATGGGATAAAAGACAGGATCAAAAAATCCCTTGAAGACACGCTTCCCTTTTTATCGAAAGAATTGGGTTCCCTTCTGTCCAGGAATATAGACAGGTATATCGAGAAACTTCAGGATAACCACTATTTTACCGGGGTTGACAAGTTCATACCCTGTCTTCTTGAAAAGAAAGCCAGCCTTTTCGACTACTTGAAGGGCAGGCATCTGGTATTTTTTGAGGAATCAGCCAGGACCCGTGAACGGATGAACAACGAGCTGGAATCGCTGAACAGCCTGTGCGAAACCCTTCTGGAGAAAGGAATTATCCTCAGGGATACGTTCTCCATGCTCTTCGATCTTGACAGCCTTCTGGAGAGGGCCGGGAACAACAGCATTATAACCCTCGAATCCCTCGACACAGATGATCCCATTACTGTCAGGAAAGCCGAAAGAGTCACGGTGAGCGGTTCCAGTATAGGTTCATACAGCGGGAAGCTTGAATTGATAAGCAGCGACATTAATAAATGGTCTTCCGGGGGATACCGGGTCATGATCCTGTGTTCTTCCGGGGAAAGGATCAGTAAATTATCCGAAGAACTTAGGGATTTTGGCGTTAAAGCAGCTATCGCCGGCAATTACGGGGAATGGCCTGAAGGAGTGTCCGTGCTTGTAACCGAGGGGCATCTCCAAACCGGCTTCGTATATAACGATGAGAAACTGGTATTCCTGACCGAAAGCGAATTGACGCCGGCAAAGACCCGTACCGGCAGAAGATTTCATGAGAAAGGAAAGCGGATATCCTCATTCACGGATCTTAAGCCTGGCGATTATGTGGTTCACCAGGCGCACGGCATAGGCATCTATAACGGTATTGAACAACAGGTCGTTGAGGGGATAAGAAGGGATTACCTGAAGATAACATATAAAGACGGGGGCACGCTGTATATCCCCACGACGAGCATGAACCTGATCCAGAAGTATATAGGCTCGGAAGGCCGCGAGCCAAGGCTTAACAAGCTCGGAGGCACCGAGTGGGCAAAGCAGAAGGCCAGGGTAAAGGAATCACTGAAGAACCTTGCAAGCGACCTGATCCGGATCCAGGCTGAGCGTCAGAACTCGAAGGGATACGCATTTTCGCATGACACCGTATGGCAGAAACAGTTTGAGGAGACTTTCGAGTTTGAAGAGACTCCCGATCAGCTTCGCTGCGTCGAAGAAATAAAGAAGGACATGGAATCGGAGACTATCATGGACAGGCTGCTGTGCGGAGACGTGGGGTATGGGAAGACAGAAGTAGCCATTCGTGCGGCATTTAAGGCTGTCATGGATGGAAAGCAGGTCGCGTTCCTTGTTCCGACGACCGTTTTGGCTGCCCAGCATTTTGAGACCCTCAAAAAAAGGTTATCAGGATTTCCGGTTACAGTGGAAATGCTGAGCAGGTTCAGGACTGAAGCCGATCAGAAAGCTGTGATAAGGGACGTGAAAAGCGGGAAGATAGACATCCTTGTTGGGACCCACATGATACTGGGGGAAAATGTCAGGTTCAAAGACATCGGGCTTCTTATAATCGATGAGGAGCAGCGTTTCGGAGTCGAGCACAAGGAAACTATAAAGAAACGTTATCCGAAAGTCGATATACTGACGCTTTCAGCTACTCCCATACCAAGGACGCTGAACATGGCTTTGTCGGGAATCAGGGATATAAGTACCCTCGAGGATCCTCCCGAGCACAGGTACCCAGTCCAGACCTACGTGGTGGAGCACCGGGATGACTTGATCCAGAGCGCCATAAACAGGGAACTGGCCCGCGGAGGCCAGGTCTTCTACCTGTATAACAGGGTAAGGGGAATCCAGTCCAAGGTTGCTCAGCTTAAAGCGCTGGTGCCCGAGGCAAGGATCGACTATGCCCATGGGCAGATGAGTGAGAGGGAACTTGAACGAATCATCCAGGCATTCATTGACAAGGAATTTGACATACTCGTATGTACCACTATTATTGAGTCAGGCATAGATATGCCGAATGTCAATACCATTATCGTAGAGGATTCGGACAGGCTTGGCCTGGCGCAGCTTTACCAGCTCAGGGGAAGGGTCGGCAGGTCCAACCGGCTTGCCTATGCGTACCTGACGTATAAAAAGGACAAGGTCCTGAGCGAGATCGCGGAAAAAAGGCTGAAAGCGATAAAGGAATTTACGGAGTTCGGCTCGGGGTTCAAGATAGCGATGCGGGACCTCCAGATAAGAGGGGCGGGAAACCTCTTAGGTGCCGAACAGCACGGGCATATGCAGTCGGTCGGTTATGACATGTACCTGAAGCTCCTGGACGAGGCTATAACGGAGCTTAAGGGAAAGGCCAGCACCAACAGGGCTGTTGATACCACGGTTGAGCTCCTTTCAAGCGCGTATATCGACGCGTCATATATCAGCAGCGAAGAGCAGAGGATAGATATGTACCGTTCCATCGCGGCTGTTGAAACCGAAGATGATATACTCGACATCAGGGATGAACTGATTGATCGGTACGGGGATATACCGCCCGAAACCGAGCTTCTCATAGAGGTGGCTTATATAAGAAACCTGGCGTCCGTGCTTGGCTTTGCGGCAATAAAAGAAAAAGAGGATGCAGTATTGCTGTATTTTGCCGATCACGCCGACATACCTTTGGAGAAAATCGGGGAATTAATGGGCAAATGGAGGGGAAAACTTATGTTCAGCGCGGGGAAACAACCCTACCTTTCCATCCGGACAAAAGGCCTGAGTTCCCGCGAGGTAACGGAAAATATTAAAATTCTATTACAGGACCTGCAGAAATTGAAGTTAGGGAACCAATGAGTTATTATGTATTTAAGCCTTTTAAAATGCAGCTGTTTACTTGAAGGATAATTTGAACGATATTATCATTCGGGGAAAAGGATGGAACATATGGATAATAAAGCATCAAAGAAAAAGACAGGTATGTCCAAAAAGAAACTGATCAGGACCCGGCGGGAAATTATCCGTGACAGGATCATAGCAGCTATCGTTATCGTAGCAGTCATAGCTGTCTCTTGTTTTATAATCGATTCCAACAGCTATGTGGCGACAGTAGACGGGCACAGGATATCGAAAACGGAATACCTGTTTTTCCTTAGCCAACAGATATCTATTACTGAAAACAGCGAAGGCCTGACTACCGATGCGGAGAAGAACGGATTCTGGACAACTCCTGCTGACGGCCAGGATCCGTTTAAAGCAGCAAAGAACAAAGCTCTGGATTTTTCCAAGGATTTCACAATCCAATA
>DUSJ01000431.1 GCA_012842645.1 Clostridiaceae bacterium
CTTGCGGAACTTCTTGAGGCGGATATCATCGGACAGGTCTTCGATACGTATATTCTGCTCCAGAATGGCGATACTCTGTATATTATAGATCAGCATGCGGCCCACGAAAGGATACGCTTTGAAATGCTGAAACGCAGGATGAAAAGCGAAGAAAGCTTTTCCCAGGCTGTCCTTGAGCCATACATAATCAAGCTGAAACCCACTGAGTTCGAGCTCGTGATGGGCAGGCTGGACGATTTCCGAATAATAGGGTTTGAAATAGAGGCTTTCGGTACCAATACGATTATCATAAGGAGCATTCCGGATTTTTACGATGCAAGCTTCTCATCAGGGGACTTCATCGAGATACTTGACAGGTGGAGCCAGGCAGGCCCGGGACAGACAGGCATAAGCGACGAAGCGCTGTATACGGTAGCCTGCAAGGGAGCTATAAAGGCCAACAGGACTTTGGCGAAGGAAGAGATCCGAGGCCTTCTTGAAAGCCTTACAGCAACAGAGAACCCGTACACATGCGTCCATGGCAGGCCAATAATCCTTACTCTTGACAAAAGGGAATTCGAAAAACGGTTCAAGAGGATAGTATGATAATCCGTTCAAACGAAGGGAAAAAGGGAAAAGTGATAGTCATAGCGGGCCCCACGGCTACAGGGAAGACTGCGCTGGCTGTGGAACTGGCTCTGCAGGTAGGCGGAGAAATCGTATCAGCAGACTCGATGCAAATCTACCGCAAGATGGACATTGGCACCGCCAAGCCCACCATGGAGGAAAGACAGGGCATTCCTCATCATATGATCGATATCGTGGACCCGGACGAAGAATACAGCGTTGCCCAGTTCAAGACCGATGCCGAAGCCTGCATCAAGGACATCATCGGAAGGGGAAAGGTTCCCATTGTCGCGGGAGGCACGGGATTATACATAAATTCGCTGGTATATAACATCAATTTTTCAGAATCAACAAGTGACTGGGATTACAGGGAGAGGCTGAAAAACCTGGCAATGGAACAGGGTCCCGAAACCCTGCATAAAATGCTCGAGGATATCGATCCCATAAGCGCCCGGGCTATCCATCCCAATAACGTAAAACGGGTCATCCGTGCCCTTGAGGTCTATAAAACAACCGGGAAGCCCATTTCATCCCATAAGGAGGTATCGAGGGAAATACCGCCCCCATACGATTATAAAATATTCGGGCTGGATCTTTCCCGGGAGACCCTTTACAGCCGGATTGAGAAAAGGGTGGACAAAATGATGGAGATGGGGTTGTACGAAGAAGTGGAAGGCCTGCTTAATGAGGGATATTCTCCCAACCTGGTGTCCCTCCAGGGGATCGGATATAAAGAGATCATATCTGCCATCAAAGGGGAGTGTTCCCTAAAGACAGCCGTGGACAATATCAAGAAAGGTACCCGTCACCTGGCAAAAAGACAGATTACATGGTTTAAGAAGACAGAAGGACTAAAATGGATCAATGCTGAAAAGACGGACATTTGGGCAATGATAAAAATATTGACCGATGCCTTGAATAATCAGGGATAATTTAGTAAAATGAGTGCGAGGTTATGATTTCAGTTTATCTTTTTTTTGTGTTAATGAGGAGGCAAAGAACGTGAATAAAAATATTAATCTTCAGGACGTTTTTCTGAACCAGGTCAGAAAAGAGCATATTCCGGTGACTGTGTACCTTACCAACGGGTTCCAGTTAAGAGGAATGGTTAAAGGGTTTGACAATTTTACTGTTGTACTTGACAGCGAAGGCAAACAGCAATTGGTATACAAGCATGCAATTTCCACGGTATCGCCAATGAAAGCTGTGAACATAATATTTAATGAGAACAGGGAATAGCGTATACCGGAGCTGATTTAGACTTGAAAAAAATATTAATTCCGATGGTTGAAGCGGGAGGCGGGCACAAAATGCCTGCCCTTGCTATTAAGGAATCTATTGAAAC
>DUSJ01000432.1 GCA_012842645.1 Clostridiaceae bacterium
ACAGAAACTGTCAGGTACAAAAAAGTACCTGATTTTTTTACGGATCATTGTATTTTTGATCGGACGGATCTGACACCGGTCAGGATTTTGGAGGAAAGTATGACTATCATCGAACTGTTTCTGATTGCGGTCGGCCTTTCCATGGACGCTTTCGCAGTGGCAGTCTGCAAAGGCCTGGCCATGGAAGATGTCACTTTCGAAAAGGCCAGTATAGTCGGACTGTGGTTCGGCGGATTCCAGGCGCTTATGCCTCTTATAGGTTATTTTCTTGGTACGCAGTTCCTTGATGTGATCTCATCATACGATCACTGGATAGCTTTCATACTCCTTTCCCTGATCGGGATCAACATGATACGGGAAGGCCTGAAAAATGAAGACTGCTGTGATGTGGAAAGCGGTTCCCTCGCATTTAAGACTATGTTCACAATGGCAATTGCAACGAGTATAGATGCATTGGCCGTAGGAGTAGCTTTCGGTTCACTCAGGGTTAACATTTTCCCTGCAGTTTGCTTTATAGGCGCAACTACATTTACGCTTTCACTGATAGGCTGCAAGGCCGGGGGATTTTTTGGCGCGAAATACAAGTCAAAATCAGAGCTGGCCGGTGGAATCATCCTGTTTCTGCTGGGGCTCAAAATACTTCTCGAACATCTTGGAGTGCTGTAGCTGTTAAGGGAACAATTCCAGTCATTATATAAATATAAGTAAAAAATATCCTCTTTATATCGGTTATTATGACATGTCTTTAAAATCACATCTTTCCATATGGCAAACACACGATTCCATTTCAAAATTTGGCATGAGTGGTATACATTAAAGTAAAGGACATGGCCTAATAATCATAAAAAGGAGGATAATCATGAAAAAACAACTTTTTTCTGTAATTCTCGTAATTGCTTTGCTATTGGCCACACTTACGGGTTGTGGGAGCGCTCCTGCAACAACGGATACCCCCACCACTCAGCAGACATCGTCTTCAAACAATACTTCCGGAGGAGGAAACACGACTACTGCAGGGCCTGTGACTATTACATACGGGCTTTGGGACAGCAACCAGGCGGTTGGATTTGAGAAAATGGCTCAAGAGTTTACGGCAGCTAATCCTGATATCAAGATCGAAATCCAGCTGAACGGCTGGTCCGATTACTGGACGGCGCTGGATGCTGCGGCTACTGCAGGTACTCTGCCTGATACGTTCTGGATGCATTCAAACAACTTTTACAGGTATGCTTCCAATGAAATGATGATGCCTTTGGACAGCTATATCGCCTCCAGCGACAAGATCGACCTGAAGAATTATCCCGAAGGCTTAGTTTCCATGTACAATTTCAATGGTAAGCAGTGGTGCATACCGAAGGATTTCGATACAATCGGATTATGGTACAACAAGACCATGTTTGACGAAGCCGGCCTGGCTTATCCCGATGAAACCTGGACATGGGATGATTTGTATGAAGCTGCTAAGAAGCTGACCAAGCCCGACGGATCACAGTACGGATTCCTTGCTGCCATGCACAACCAGGAAGGCTTCTACAACTTCATCTACCAGAACGGCGGCACAGTTATAACTCCTGATAAAAAGTCCGGATACGACGATCCCAAGACTATCGAAGCCATGGAGTACTGGGTAAAATTTGTTAAGGAAGGTTTGTCACCTCAGATATTCGGTGATCCCGAACGTGCTCCTGCTATGGAAAACGGCCTGTGCGCAATGGGGTTCTTCGGATCATGGAACCTGTCAGGATTTGCTGCTAACGAATATATGTCAAAGAATTTTGACGTTACAGTACTTCCTGCATCGCCAAGCGGCGGAAGAGCTTCAATCTATAACGGACTTGGCTATGCAATCGCTCCCAATACCAAGAATGCAGACGCTGCATGGAGATGGGTAGAATATCTCGCTTCCAAGGAAGGACAACTCAGACAGGCAGAACTTGGAGTCGCAATCTCAGCTTACATTGGAACAGCAGATGCATGGGTAAATTCCAACAAGACTTTCCATATCGGATGCTTCATCGATATGCTGGATTATGCCGTAATCAGACCGTATTCGAATACGACATCGACCTGGGAAGACAAGACATACGAGGCACTTCGCGGCGCTTTCACGGGCGAAAAGACAGTTGAACAGGCATGCAGGGATGCTGCAAGAGTTATGAATGAGATTCTTGCTCAGGAATAAAATGCTCATGTAGAAACGATGATGATGCGGCAGCTTAATCGTAAGTTGCCGCATCATTATAAAAAACATTTTTCAACGCAGCATATCAGGAAGGATTGAAGAAAATGAAGCACAGGTTAAGCAAGGCCAGAATAAATGAATGGTTTTGGGGATGGTTCCTGATAGCTCCCACTACGATTGGTCTCATAATTCTGAATATTATACCGGCAATTCAAACTTTTTATTTAAGCTTCTTCAAAAGCGGCGATTTTGGGAGAGGCAATATATTTGTAGGCCTGGAGAATTATAAAAAATTAATAAACGACCCACAGGTGTGGGGTGCAGTAAGGAATACATTACTGTATACTCTATTGGTTGTTCCAATAGGTGTTTTTATTTCTGCAATCATAGCGGTATTGCTCAACAGGAATCTGAAAGGCCAGGGTATCTATCGAAGTATTTATTATATTCCTGTTATTGCTACGCCAGCTGCTGTTACGATGGTTTGGAGATGGCTTTACGACTATCATTACGGACTGATTAACTACGTATTGAAGCAATTGGGGCTGAATCCTGTCAACTGGATAGATGACCCTAATATTGCTCTTGTATCAATAGCAATTATCAGCATATGGAGCTCCATTGGATACAATATGGTTCTGATCCTGGCGGGGCTTCAGGAAATTCCGAAAGTGTATTATGAAGCTTCAAACATTGACGGCGCCAATGCGGTTACCCAGTTTTTCAAAATAACCCTGCCGATGGTTTCACCAACACTGTTCTTTGTTATAACTACCTCGGTCATTCAATGCATGCAGGTATTTGACGTGGTATACATGATGATTGATGTGGCGCGACCCTCCTATGACAGGACTGTATCACTGGTTTACCTGTTTTATAACAATTCATTCAAGTACTTGAACAAAGGCTATGGTTCTGCAATTGTAATGGTGCTGCTTCTGCTTATTTCGATAATAACAGTTATACAGGTAAAACTGCAGAAAAAGTGGGTTAATTATATCAGCTAGGAGGATTATCAATGACAATCAGGAGCAAAATTTATCGGGTACTGATACATATATTGCTTATTATAGGATCATGCGTAATGATCATGCCCTTTGTCTGGATGCTTCTGACGTCATTCAAGACTGCTTCAGAAGCAACGTCCATGAATCCGTTCATATTCTTTCCTCCGAAATGGAGAATAGAAAACTATATAGATGTAATAAGGCAAAACAATTTTTTAAGATTGTATTATAACACTTTTTCGATGATATTCTGGAATGTGCTCTGTGCTGTCGCTTTCAGCTCCATGGCCGCATTCGCTTTTGCAAGGCTTAATTTTCCCGGAAGGGATTTCTGCTTTGGGATAGTATTGTTCCAGATGATGATTCCCACTCAGATTTTTATTATCCCGCAGTATCTTATGGTGGATAAGCTGGGAGCCAGGAATACGATCTTTGCATTGGTTTTCCCCGGACTTGTAAGCGCATTCGGTACTTTCCTCATGCGGCAGTTTTTTAAAGGTATACCGGCCGAGTTGGAACAGGCGGCAAGAATTGACGGCTGCAACATTGGACAGACATTCCTTCTTGTAATGCTTCCGCTGGTCAGGTCAGGGTTGGTGGCGTTAAGCATTTTTACTGCGCTGTTCGCGTTCAAAAACCTGATGTGGCCGCTTATTGTAAACTCCAGTACCGATTACGCGACACTTGCATCTGCTTTGGCAAAGATCCAGAGCGCCTATTCGGTGAAATATAATATACTGATGGCTGCCTCGGTTCTCGCAATATGGCCTATGATACTTATTTATTTCATATTCCAGAAGCAGTTTATGCAAAGTGTCACCACTTCAGGGCTGACCATGTGATTATAAAGATAGATTTGCAGAGGCTTTCCTTGCATGCTGCTTTATGGTGATGTTGATATGTCATTAAGGCTATCACGGCAATTTAGGGGGGGTAATGATCTGATATGGAAAGCAAAAAGAAAGGACTGGTTTCTCCTGCAAGCAGCCCGAAAAAGGAAAATAATTCATCAAGACTACATAGTATAAAGACAAGAATCATATCGGTTATCATTATCCCCGTATTGTTCCTGGCCGCCCTCGGTGTTATCTCATACAGAAGTTCCTTTTCCGAGAGCGATAAAAATGCCAGGGAATCAACGATGAACACAATGCTATATGCAGGGAAATACCTGGATATGCTTAATGCTTCGGTAGGCCGGCTTGTAAACCAGGCTGTGATAAGCAAAGAAGTCCAGGAATATCTGGATTTTGTAAGCAGTACCCTGGATAAAGATCCGAATGAAATCTATTTCGAAAAAATGTATGCCAAGCAGGAAGCGGTAAAACTCTTAAATACTTTGATTTCTTCGGATGATGCCATAAAATCGGTCAGGCTCTTTGCGAGAGGAAAGGACAACTCGCTGTTTCCCCAGGGAGACAGTAAAAAGATCAGTTTTGATCTTGACAGCCTGAAGGATACCGAGCTGTTCAGGACAGCCGAAAAAACGCCGGACAGGCTTATCTGGCTGGGCCTGCACGAGGAGCTGGACAGCGGGGATTATAACGAATCCGGGTACTCAATGACAGCCATAAGGCTGATTAAGAGTTCTAAAACCTTTAACACAGTTGGCTGTATTGTGATTGATCTGAAGAATGATTTTATTGAGAGCACGCTGAACAGTTTCACCATTAGGAAAGGCGAAGAAATACACCTGATCAGCCCGGACGGAAGAGACCAGACAAATACCGATGCTGCTCCGGGGGAAAAACCCATCGTTGAAGAATATTTTTACCAGGATATATTAGCGGGTTCCGAGGATCATGGAAGCAGGAATGTCAAATACAGGGGAGCAGATTACTTGTTGTCCTTTGTCAAGCTGAATGAATCAGGTTTCCTGCTTATCAACCTGATTCCTGTTTCCGAATTGCATGCGTCTGCCACTGCGATTGCATATACGACTGTTGCTTTAGTCCTTCTGGCAGCATTAATAACCGCCATTTTCGGATTTGTGCTTGTCAGGAATATAGGCAAAACAGTAGACAGCGTCAGGTCGGTGGCAGAAAAAGCCGCAATGGGAGACCTTACAGCCAAAGCGGAGTCAAATGCCAGGGATGAACTGGGACTGTTGACAAAGAGCATAAATATAATGATTCAAAACATGAGAAATATTATCGAACATGTGTTAAAGACCGCAAAAAAAGTGACTGACTCGGCGGAGACCGTTTCGATAAAAAGCAGGGAAGTGGCGGAAGTATCCAACGAGATATCAAACAGCATAGAAGAGATTTTAAAAGGTGCAATGAAACAGGCGGTAGATGCGGAGAGCAGTGTGAGAGTAATCAGCGGTCTGGCTGATAAAATAGGAGACGTCTCCAAAAACGTGGCTGACATCGGGGAATTGACGAAAGAAACAGCCCGGATCACAAATGAAGGTCTTGGCCTTATTCTCGCTCTTGAGGATAAGGCAGAGGATACCAACAAAATATCAAAAGAAATTATCGAAGCTATTAACACATTAAACGATAATTCACAATCAATTGGGAAAATAGTGGAGGTAATAAACAACATAGCTGATCAGACAAACCTCCTGTCCCTGAACGCGACAATCGAAGCAGCAAGGGCAGGAGCATACGGCAGCGGTTTCGCCGTTGTGGCAAAGGAAATACAAACGCTTGCGGAGAGGTCAAAGAATGCAGCAAAAGATATCTTTTTAATTATTAAAGAAACCCGGGACTATACCGTAAAAACCGCGGAAAAAGCAGCCATGACCGAATCCATATTGTCTTCCCAGAATGATGCGATGAAACAGGCAACCGATGCGTTCAGGAAGATAAAGGATTCGACGGACAGGCTCCTGGAACGGCTTGATGATATCTATTGCCGTATTTCGGAGATGGATGAAGCAAAGGAACATGCACTGAACTCAATAAACAATGTTTCTGCCGTAACGGAGGAAACTGCGGCTTCGACGCAGCAGATTACCGCGTCGGTCCAGAATCAGCTTTATGCTATCAATGAGCTGTCGGAATTGGCCGCAGGATTAGGCCATGCGGCTGCTGAACTGAACAACGCCATTTCAAGGTTCAAACTCGGCTCATGATGCAGCGATCGAGGTTTTAATTAAGACAGAATAAAATATAGCTACCAGGAGGTTTAAAATGCCAATCGTTTTTCATGAGAAATCAAGAGAATTTCATTTGTATAACAGGGATATCAGTTATATAATAAAGATCCTGCCCAATAATCAGCTTGGCAATCTTTATTTTGGCAAAGCCATTAATGACAGGAGTTCATTTTCACATCTGTTCCAGAAAAAAGCAAGACCATTGTCGGCCTATGTTTTTGAGGATGATCCGTCTTTTTCACTCCAGTATACCATGCAGGAGTATCCGTCATACGGATCCACGGACTTCAGGTATCCTGCTTTTGAAATTAAGCAGGAAAACGGGAGCAGGATATCCTGCTTTGAATACAGGGGACATGAGATTTTTGCGGGGAAAAGGACTTTAAAGGGACTGCCGGCTACTTACGTTGAAGAGGCACACGAGGCAGATACCCTTGAAATAACTTTGTATGACGATTTAATGCAAACGGAGCTGATTTTGAGCTATACGATTTTTAATGATTATGCTGCGATAGCGAGAAGCGCGCGATTTATTAATAAAGGCGAAAAGACGATAGTGCTGGAAAGGGCAATGAGCGCAAGCATAGACTTTATAGACAGCAATTTTGAAATGATGCAGCTTTCCGGGGCATGGGCGCGAGAACGGCATATTAAGACAAGAAAATTACAGCAGGGCATACAGGGTATTTACAGCACGCGCGGAGCGAGCAGCGCGGAACATAATCCGTTTATAGCTCTGAAAAGACCGAACACGGATGAAAACTGCGGCGAAGTATATGGCTTCAGCCTGATATACAGCGGCAACCACCTGGAACAGGTAGAGGTGGATACCCACAATATGACAAGAGTTATAATAGGTATCCATCCGGATACATTTCAATGGCCGCTCGACAAAGGGGAGGATTTTCAGACTCCCGAAGCAATCCTTGTTTACTCGGACTGCGGGCTCAATAAAATGAGCCAGACTTTCCACAAATTGTTCGGAAGACGCCTGGTCCGCGGACAATGGAGGGATAAGTCAAGACCTGTACTGGTTAATAGTTGGGAAGCGACGAACATGGATTTTACGGAAGAGAAAATTCTGAGCATGGCCGAAACTGCAAAAGAACTTGGCATAGAGCTGTTCGTGCTGGATGACGGCTGGTTTGGGAATCGTGACAATGATAATGCAGGATTGGGAGACTGGGATATAATTAACATCAAGAAGCTTCCTAACGGAATCAAAGGCCTGGCTGACAAAATAGAAGCCCTTGGTATGAAATTCGGCCTCTGGATTGAACCGGAAGCTATAAATAAAGACAGTAACTTATACAGAAAACATCCGGACTGGATTATATCAACCCCCGGAAGAAGGACATCGGCGACTCGAAATGAGTTTGTCCTGGATTTTTCAAGGAAAGAAGTAGTGGACTATATATACTCCGTGCTGGAGGAACTGCTGAGCAGCGCAAAAATATCCTATATAAAATGGGATATGAACAGGTACATTACAGAATGTTACTCCCTGGGCATGGATGCCCGGGACCAGGGCAAAGTTTTTCACCGGTATATCCTGGGAGTATATGATTTATACTCAAGACTGATTGAAAGATTCCCCCATATACTTTTTGAATCATGCTCAAGCGGGGGAGCGCGTTTTGATCCCGGCATGCTCTATTATGCTCCGCAGACGTGGACAAGCGATAATACCGATGCAATTGAACGGCTGATGATACAATACGGAACTTCTCTGGTATATCCGATAAGCAGCATAGGAGCTCATGTTTCGGAAGTTCCCAACCAACAGGTGGGAAGGATCACGCCCCTTGAAACCAGGGCCAATATAGCCTATTTCGGAGCATTTGGCTATGAGCTTGATATAACTTTATTGTCAGAAGAAGAAAAAGAGAAAATAAAGGAACAGGTTGCTTTTTTCAAGGCCCACCGGGATCTGTTGCTGAAAGGCGTATTTTATCGTATTTTGAGTCCTTTTGATGGAAATGAGGCATCATGGATAGTGGTTTCGGAAGATAAAACGGAGGCAATCGCAGGGTATTACAGAATACTGTGCTCAGCCAACGAAGGCTGGAAAAGGCTGAAGCTTGTCGGGCTCGATGAGGGCAAAAAATATATGATAAACAACAGTCGAAGGAATTACTATGGCGACGAGTTGATGAATGTCGGCATTGTGCTGGAAGACAAGGATCTTTGCCAAAACGGAGCGGACTTTTCTTCGGCCGTATTCTATATAAAAAGTATTTAGAACAGTACAATGAAAAAAGGCGAATGATGTGCAGATCATTCGCCTTTTTTAGTGGCATTTATCAATTCTTCAGTTTGATTTCTGTACTCAGAGGGGCTGATTTTATAATACATTTTAAAAATTTTGGAAAAGGAAAGGGGATCGGGGTAGCCAACCTGCTCTGAAATCTCGCATATCGATAAATTTGATGATTTGAGAAGATGGCGCGCCTTTTCCAGGCGATAATTGATAAGATACTGCTGGGGAGATATGTGCATTATTTTCTTAAAAATATTGGTAAAATAACTTCTGTCTATACCTATGTAATTTGCTATGTCATTTACCTTGATGTCTTTTTCGTAATTATGGTCAATGAATTCAAGAGCATGTTCAACGTAGATCTGATAAGGATAGTCATAAGTATTGTGCTCGTTCGCATTGCTTTCATTTATCAGGGCGGAAAGAAACATGAATAAAAATCCTTCTCGTTTAAGATCGTTTGCGTAAGTCAGCTGACTGGCGTTCAACATCCCTTTTACACAGTTCAAAAGCTCGTCTTTACATTTGAATACACCGACCCTGTTTTTTTTGTTCAGCGATGCATATTCAAGACAGCTTTCGGCTTTGGCTCCGCCAAAGCCTACCCATATATATGTCCACGGGTCATTCATATCAGCCTGGTAATATGTTAATTCGTCGGGATAGATTATAAAAGCATTGTACTCTCCAAGATGATATGTTTTCCCATCTGCCTGGAAGATGCCCTTTCCGCTTAAAATATAATGTATCAGGTACTCGGAACGGGCAATGGGTCCGTAAGAATGTCCGGGATCGCACTCCTCCATTCCGCAGTAGCATAGATACAAATCAACCGAATGCTTTTTAAGGTACTCAAGACATTTATACCTTGCGGAATTGGTATACTTAGGCTTCATACTTACCCCCCATTACTGTATGAACACCAGTATAGAAAACAGAACAGACAAGCAACTGAATACTTAAATTTTACCATTAAACGGTTGTAAAATCAAACTGTATTAATCTATCGTGTATTGGGAACCTACACCTTTACTCATTCGGCATGAGCTTCGCTTTCCGCAGAGCTATTACTGTCACCGGAATGAGCAATAAAAGAAGTATGATTCCGGGTACGGCTTTAACATAATAATCTGTCCGCCTTGACCGTCTATGACAAGGATCTTGTAAACTCTTTTCTTCTCCAATTTACCCCATGTGTTTTTCATGTATATTATACCATATCATTAGCTTACATAATATTCCCATAATGCAATATGTTATTGACACCCTCAGACTATTGTGATAGTCTAAAAGTGTATACTATTGCAATAGTCTGAGGTGAGGTATGGAAAAAATCAAACTGTTCGAGGGTGAGCTTAAGCTCATGGAACTATTATGGGAACACGAAGGGGCAAGCGCCAAGGAACTCTCGGTTTTAGCATCCGAAAAGATTGGGTGGAACAAGAACACTACATACACAGTCATCAAAAAGCTTGTTAATAAAGGCGTAATAAAACGGACAGAACCAGGCTTCATCTGCCATAGCCTGGTAAGCCGTGAAAAAGTGGGCCTGGAAGAAGCAAGGAACGTTCTTGACTCATTTTTCAACGGGTCTTTGAAGGCAATGT
This sequence comes from Clostridiaceae bacterium, assembly GCA_012842645.1. Lineage (GTDB taxonomy): Bacteria > Bacillota > Clostridia > DSM-8532 > DSM-8532 > DTU059. Next base: position 10,163 of record DUSJ01000432.1, read on the forward strand.
TCTCATCCTTCATGTCAGAAAGAAAAATCTCCGCACGGGAAGCCGAGGAACTGCGCAAACTTATCGACGAATACGGCAGGAAGGAGCAATAAAAGTGGACGACATATTTTACTATGTCCTGAATATGAGCCTGTCATCAATCATAGTCATTGCTGTCCTTGCGCTGGTCAGACTGATCCGGCCTCTGCCGAGACGGATTGTCTATCCCCTGTGGTCCCTGGCGTTCTTAAGGCTGGTGCTTCCATTTGCCCTGTCCACCCGCTGGAGTATTTTTAATTTTACCGGGAAGCTGGTAAAACGCCTTATTTCCGTTGAAACGATCTTACAGGACAACAGGCCGGTCAGGATGCCGGAGAGAATTACTGTAATGAATATGATCGGAGCGGCTGAAAGCTATGCGCCTATAGAGTATAAAACCGAGTCCCTCCATGGGTTTTTCACAATATGCTCCATCATATGGGCAATAGTTGTAATAGCATTACTCACAGCTGCCTCTATTCTTTACCTGCTGACGGTCTCGGAACTTAAAAAAGCGATCCTGGTAAAGGACAATATTTATCGGTCAGGCATGCTTCTGTCACCGGTTCTTGCGGGGCTATTCCGGGCAAGAATAATACTCCCGGAAGGACTCGATCCTGACAGTCCCGAAGGCAGGATGGTCATAGCCCATGAGAACGTCCACAGAAAGAGACTGGATAACCTGTGGCGTATAATTGCCATATCAGTTGCCTGCATACACTGGTTCAATCCTGCAGTATGGTTTATGCTGAAAATGTTTTTTACAGATATGGAGCTTTCCTGCGACGAGAGGGTCATGGCTGAAGGAGGATTCGGCACAGAAGACCGCAAGGCATATGCCAGGACCCTGCTTAACTATTCCGAGGAAAAAGGTTTCCTTGTTTCCACGGCTTTCGGCCAGTCGGGGATAAAAGTACGCATTGTAAATGTTCTGAACTATAAACGCCTGACTGTGATCGGCGCGGTGGCCTCATCCATATTCCTTCTGATCCTGGTCCTTCTCCTTGTCACAAATCCCGGTATAGGAGGTTGATTTTAAATGATCGGCAAAGCATATAAACGTTTTTATTTCGTATCCCTGTCGGTTTTGCTCCTGTTGTCTGTCTATCCGCTCGTCAACGGCGTTCGCATCGCCTGGCTCAGCATCGTAAACGGAGCGGTAAAACCTGAGCAATATGCGAAGTATGTCGTGCCTTATACTGCCATTTGC
>DUSJ01000433.1 GCA_012842645.1 Clostridiaceae bacterium
TGAGGGTACGGAACGATGCCGATACCCTGGCCACCCATATCTTAGGGTATGTTGACGAAAAAGGGGCGGAAGGATTGGCCGGGATCGAAAAAGCTTACCAGGAAACGCTGAAGCGCGGAGGAGGAGTATACGCGGGAATCATTGCCGATGCGGGTGATGGCTTCATGAGCGGACTCGGGTACAGGATCTGGAACAGCATGAACCGTGAAAAGCTGAATGTGCAGCTTACATTGGACTACCATCTTCAGAGCATAGTCGAGAAGGTAATGGATCGCATGGTGGACAAAGGAGCGGTCATCCTCATGGATATCCTGACCGGAGAGATTCTCGCTATGGCTTCAAGACCTGATTTCAACCCTTCAAACATAACCCCGTATCTTAACGACAAAAATGAGCCTTTGTTCAACAGGGCTTTGGGCACTTATACCCCCGGATCTGTCTTCAAGATAATAACTGCTGCAGCAGCCCTTGAAGACGGCATATCGGCCGACCTGACCTTTGATTGCCCCGGGTATGTCGAATTGGGCGGTCTGATGATGAAATGCACGAGCTATGACGAGGGCGGACACGGGAATATCAACATGGCCCAGGCTTTCGCCAGATCGTGCAACTCGTATTTTATAAACCTCGGACTTATGCTGGGCAGGGACAAGATCATGGATATGGCTGAAAAATTCGGACTTGGAAGCAAAACGGGGCTGGCGGAGCAGGGGATAGACGAGCCGGCCGGGATGCTTCCAAGTTTCCTGGGACCTGCCTCGCCCGCCGAGATCGGCAATATGTCCATAGGCCAGGGAGAGATCCTTATATCGCCGATCCATGCAGCGAACATGACTGCTGTCATAGCCAACGGCGGGATACTCAACCAGGTCTCACTTGTCAAAGGTATAGTGAACGATAAGGGCGAGCTTATCAGGAATATCGGCAGCCCTTCCTGGAAACGGGTGATATCAAAGGAAACGGCGGCAGCTTTGCAGGGAATGATGCTGCTGACCGTCCAGTCGGGAACGGGCAGGTGGGCCGACATAAAAGGCCACGGCGGCAGCGCCGGAAAGACCGGGAGCGCCGAAACCGGCTGGGTAAGGGATAACAGAAACATCCTTCATGCATGGTTTTCAGGATACTTCCCAATAAACGAGCCCAGGTACTCTTTATGTGTTTTCATTGAGGACGGACAAAGCGGATCGGTGAGCGCAGCCCCGATATTTGCAGAAATATCTGCACAGATCATTGAGGCGGGATACTAAACTTCGTCATATTTCCCTTGTTTAAAAAATAAAAATCTGAAAGACTTACTATTAATGCTTATTTTAGCCTTCATGAGCAGGTAATAGAAATAATTTACTTGTAAATTATGTAATTCAACAATATAATTAAAATCACAAAGAAAAGGGAGGTATCAGTGTGAATAAAAAGATCAAGGTACTTGTTGCGGATGACAATGTCGCATTTGGCATGATTATATGCGAGTTCCTTGAAAGCCAGAGCGACATTGAAGTATGCGGAAGAGTTGAAAATGGCGAGGATGCCATTGAGATGATTGAGAAAACCAAACCGGATATTGTCGTTCTTGACATTATTATGCCAAGACTTGACGGTTTGGGAGTGCTGACGCGTTACAAAAATGTAAATTCATCTGAGAAACCGCTGTTTATCATTCTTTCTGCAGTGGGCCAGGACGCTATTACGCAGCAGGCCCTCTCGCTGGGAGCTATTTACTATATTGTGAAGCCATTTGATTTAAGTGTCCTGGTCGAAAGAATCAGGGAGCTTGTAAAGACCCACAGCCCGACTGTCATCAGGATGGAACAACCGGCGCCGACTTCATATTCTTCACGCTCAGTCAGCAGCACTGACAGTGTTCAGTCAAAAATTACGCAGATCATGCGGGATGTCGGAGTACCTGCACATATAAAAGGTTACCAGTACATGCGCGACGCGATCATGATGGCCGTACAGGACAGGGAGATCATCAGCGCCGTGACCAAAAGGCTGTATCCCGAACTGGCCAAAACCCATAAGACAA
>DUSJ01000434.1 GCA_012842645.1 Clostridiaceae bacterium
AAACCTGATCGGACGCATTTACATGGAGCAGCCGGCCGATTGTCCTTTCCAGGCTGCTGACAGGGAGTTGGGATGCCTGAGGGGCCAGGCGGATTATATCCTGGTCGATTTCCATGGCGAAGCGACCAGTGAGAAAATTGCCATGGGTTATTACCTTGACGGCAGGGTCTCCTGCGTCATAGGTACCCATACCCACGTTCAGACAGCCGATGAAAGGATCCTTGACAACGGGACAGCCTACATAACCGACGTGGGGATGTGCGGACCTGCTGACGGAGTGATAGGGGTTGACAGGGATTCGGTTATAAGAAAATTTACTCTGGGCCTGCCCATACAGCACGAGCCGGCCAAAGGCAGGACCCAGATAAATGCAGTTGTCGTAACCATTGACGATGAATTAAAAAGAGCGACCCAAATAACAAGAATACATGAAATATACAAGGCTTAAGACTATTTCCGGAGGTAATCGAAAATGAATCTGTTGAAGGTTTCGTCAAAATCGAATCCCAATTCTGTTGCCGGCGCCATTGCCGGTGTCATCAGGGAAAAGGGAGTGGCCGAGATCCAGTCGATCGGCGCCGGAGCCTTAAACCAGGCAATAAAGGCAGTTGCAATAGCCAGGGGCTTTTTAGCTCCCCTCGGAATTGAGCTGGTTTGCATACCGGCTTTTTCGGAAATCAATGTGGACGGTGAGGACAGGACAGCAATAAGGCTGATAGTCGAGCCAAGAAGACCGATAATATGAAGAAAAAATCGCAGGACTGAATGCACACTACGGAGGGTTCTTATGAATTATAGGGAAGTTTATCGCAGTTGGATTGAGAATCCTTATTTTGACGAAAAGACAAAAGAGGAACTTTTGGCTGTTCAGGACAATGAAAAAGAAATAGAAGACCGTTTTTACAGGGATCTTGAATTTGGCACAGGCGGTATGAGAGGCCTGATCGGAGCCGGGACCAACCGCATGAACAGGTATACAATACGAAAAGCTTCGCAGGGACTGGCCAATTATCTTAAAAAACAGGGAACCGACGGCAAGGGGGTAGTCATAGCTTACGATTCCCGCCGTTATTCTGACGAGTTTGCACTCGAGACAGCGCTGGTCATGGCTTCCAATGGAATAAAGGCATATCTTTTCGACGAACTCAGACCAACACCTGAACTATCCTTTGCGGTCCGACACCTTGGGTGCGCTGCCGGGGTTGTCATAACCGCAAGCCATAACCCGAAGGAATACAACGGGTTCAAAGTTTACAGCAGCGATGGCTGCCAGCTTCCTCCCAGTGAATCCGACGAGGTAATAAAGGAAGTGGAAGCTGTTTCGGACATATCTTCCATCGGATGCATAAGCAGGGAAGAAGCTATTGGTAAAGGCCTGCTTGTTTTCATAGGCAGGGAGATCGACGACGCTTATATATCCGAGCTCAAAAAGGTCTGCATAAATCCCGGAATCTCAGAAAAGGTCGGAAAGAATACAAGGATAATTTACACTCCTCTTCACGGCACCGGAAACAAGCCTGTCAGAAGGATTCTTAAAGAGACAGGTTTCGAAAATGTCATTGTGGTGAAAGAGCAGGAAATGCCCGACCCGGATTTTTCCACCGTTAAATATCCCAACCCGGAAGAGAAAGCCGTTTTCGATATCGCTATTGAGATGGCAAGGAAAGAGGATGTAGACCTTATCATAGGCACGGATCCCGATGCGGACAGGATGGGGATCGTAGTGCGCGATCATAAAGGCGAGTATGTGACGCTTACAGGCAACCAGACCGGCTGCCTGCTGATGGAATATATCCTTTCGCAGAAAAAACAGGCAGGAACCCTGCCCGATAATGCTTTTGTTGTAAAGACCATCGTTTCCAGCGATATGGCAAGAAAGATTGCCGAAAATTACGGCGTGGAGATCATAGACGTGCTCACGGGATTCAAGTTTATCGGAGAGCAGATAAGGCTGCTGGACGATACGGGCAGGAAGAAGTTCATGTTCGGTTTTGAGGAGAGCTATGGCTACCTTGCCGGGACCTATGCCCGTGACAAGGACGCGGTTGTTGCCTCAATGCTTATAGCCGAAGTCTTCGCATGGTACAAATCAAGGAGTATGAACCTTTACCAGGGGCTCCTGGAACTTTTTGAAAAGTACGGCTATGTTAAGGAAGGGATAGATTCGTTCACTCTTAAAGGGAAAGAGGGCCTGGAGAAAATTGAATCGGCAATGGCTGCTTTGAGAGGCATGGAGCTTTCAAAAGTCGGCACCAGGAAAGTTGAGGTAATCGCCGATTATGAAAAGCAGGAAAAACTTGTCCTGAAAACCGGGGAACGCATGGGAATTGGTCTTCCGAAGTCCAACGTCCTCCATTATACCCTTGATCCCGGGTTCTGGTTCTGCATCAGGCCTTCCGGAACCGAGCCGAAAATAAAAATATACTACGGGGTTTCTTCTTCATCCATGGAAGGCGCAGACAGGGAGCTCGAATTATTGAAGCGTGACGTTATGGCTGTTGTAAAGCCATTATTGGAATAATCATATGTTAAGATATCGCCTTTCAAAGCCGATAAAAAGCATATAGGAATAGATTTGCGGAAAAAGAAACTGCATTGGCAGGAATCCTGTACCTTTTACAAAAGATAAAAGATTAATATACACAGTTTTCGGAGGGTAAGACTAAGGTGAGAAAAATAAGCCTTGAGCGGGCCAGGGCAGGTTTTTGCATAGCGCGTACCATTCAATCTCTGGATGGTAGAGTATTGTTGTCCGCAGGCTCAGTGCTCACCGAGGAGACAATTGAGCAGCTAAAACGGTATAACATCACGGAAATCTATATTGAAGACGAAATCTCGAGAGGCATTGCGGTCCCTGAAGTAGTCAAGGAAGAAATAGTTCTCGATGTAAAGGCAAAGATAAAAAACATAATGACAACGCCAACCATGAAAATATCCATTGACGGCAAAAAAGTCATGGAAATGGTCGAACAGCTCCTGGAGAACATCCTTAAGAGCGATTATATAATCGCAAACCTTTCTGACATCCGCTCGATTGATGACTATACATATTCGCACAGTGTCAATGTGTGTATCCTGTCCCTTATCACGGGCATCCGGATGGGAATCAAGGGAGAAAGCCTGAAAGAATTGGGCGTCGGCGCTCTTCTCCATGACATCGGAAAGGTCATGATAGACGAGAAGATACTCCAGAAACCCACCAACCTTACCATCAATGAGTTCGACGATGTAAAAAAGCATACAATTTACGGATATGAAATATTAAGGAACTCCAGTGATGTAAGTTCAACGGCCCATATAATAGCGTTGTCGCATCACGAACGCAAGGATGGCAGCGGATACCCGTATGGCCTGAAGAATAACGATATTCCCGTCCCGGCGCGCATAGTGGCCATTGCTGACGTTTATGACGCGCTCACGACTGACAGGATATACAGGAAAAAAATGATGCCTCACGAAGTAGTTGACTACATGTGCTCCCTGAGCAACAAGCATTTCGACAAGGCCGCGCTCGACGCTTTTATAAGCAATATCGCCAATTACCCTGTCGGAACCGCGGTAAAACTGAATTCCGGGGAAAAAGGCCTTGTTGCGAGGTATAACAAGGACTTTCCGAACCGCCCCGTAGTCAGGGTCGTGATCGACGAGAACGGGAAGATGCTCATAAAGCCAAAAGAAATTGATCTTATCAGGAAGCCCGAATACAGGATCGTGGATATCTGGGACATATAAAAAATACGAGCGGTTAGCTCGTGTTTTTTTATACCTTCTTTGTACGTAATAGTGTACAATATCCTATATAGCAATACCGGATACTGAAGGGGGAGGTACGGGTTAGGAATGAAATTCGAAGGAGTAAAGATTTCCGATTTAAAGGCAGGAGAAGTAATAAACGGGATATATCTTCTTAAGTCAGTGGAACTTAAAATCTCCTCCACGAAAAAGACATACCTTGATATAGTTTTTGCTGACGGTACGGGCAGCATTCAGGCAAAATGGTGGGATGCCGGGGAAACCGAGCTCAGTTCCCTGCTGCCTTACAAGCTGTATTATGTCAATGCCAGGGTCGACATGTGGAAAGAAACCCCGCAGCTTACGCTGAATAAGGTCAAAATAGCCGATGACGAGGATCAGAAACTGATAGGAGAATTTGTCCCCACTGCGCCTGTTCCTCCGGAAGAGATGATCGGGGAGATATATTCATATGCTGCGAAAATTAAAAATACCGAGATCCGCTCGGTCGTGATGAAGCTCCTTGATGACAAGGAAGAAAGGCTTATGTATTATCCGGCTGCAAAGAGCCTTCACCATGCCATGAAAAGCGGCCTGCTGTACCATATTATGCGAATGCTGCGGCTCGGAGAAGCCATAGCGGGGGTGTATGAAGGCATTAATACCGACCTGCTTTTTGCGGGAATCATTATACATGACCTGGCCAAGATCGGAGAGCTTGTCAGCAATGAGCTGGGAATGGCCGAATACTCGAAGGAAGGCCAGTTCCTTGGCCACATCGTCATGGGGGTCGAAGAGCTTGACAGGGCCGGCGCCAG
>DUSJ01000435.1 GCA_012842645.1 Clostridiaceae bacterium
GATGATGGCTTTAAGGGCAGACTTCAGCCCGGGAGAAAGTCGTTTCAAGGGAAGTTTGTCGATGAACTGGCTCTCTATCATTAGGCTGCGGTTCTGATACTCAAAGTAAATGGTATATACACGTTCAATCTTTGCAAAGCTTGGAAGGTACCTTTCCCAGAGCATGGACAGGTATTTTTCATCTATTCTGCTGTACTCCATAACGTTCAGAAATATCAGGATCATGCTGAGTGACGGCCGCAGCCAGATATATTCCCTTGTTAGCTCGGCGCATCCTTCAAGTATCCTTCTTGCGGGTTCGGATACAGCAACTACAGTATAATTTTCCGGAACGTTTACCAGTTCATCTACATCCAGGAAATTGCATGCCCCTTCGATCACTTTGCTAAGGGGATTCTCATGGCTTCTGCACCTTACTATTTCGATCCCGCAGTATTCAAAGGTATCGGTCATGTCACCGGTTATATACGGACTTTTCGATATCAGCACAACTTTTTCCCGGCACGACATTATTTTGGCCAGGCACAAAAGCAGGAACTTTTTCTCTTCTGTACTCTTCCCAAGAAACACTACGTTCATCGTCATCCTCCTATAACCTGTCCTCCACCCTTGTATTTGCTTCATCTTCATTGCTCTCTCCGGCGCCTTGAGTTACCGGGGCAGGATCAGGATTTTCTCCGAACACTTTGCGCCGGCCCGCATTCTCCAGGTCTTCATTTATCTTTTCCTCGAACAACAGCCTGTTGCGCATTTCAAGCTCAGTTACCGCTTTCTGCACGATATTCGGATTCTGCAGGATCAGGCTGATAACTTCCGGATTCGACGGGTAAGTTCTCACCGCTTCTTCCTGGATTTCAGGCGCTACATAGGGTACTGCATATAGCCTCGTTCCTTCGACAAGGCTTGCGTCTACCATGGCGCTGGCCATCCTGAGAATCTCCTCCTCGTTGGAATGGAACCATATTATATCCCTCGGGTTATCCGGCGACTGCCGCTGAAGATCCTTGACCTGTTTTTTGGACAGGACAATGTAATCAAGGCCATTCGGAAACATGATCCTTACATCGACATATTCCATGGGTTCAAGCTTATGAGGGATATTGATGACCGTATATTCTACCAGGCGCATGTCGTCAGGATAGTCCTTTTCGTTATACAGCAATGATGTGGTTATGGCGGTATTTTTTGAAATGTCGCACTTTATTACCTTGCCGACTGCAACGGATGGATCTGTGACCGCATCGGCAGGAAAATAATTTTGGCTTATCTCAGCCGGCATAAGGTCCTTGTCGGTCAGCACTTCTCCTGCCTTCTTGTCACTTGCCGCCACGTATATGAGCTTTACAGGGTGGTTTTGGATATATTCATCCACCGCGTTTTTTCTTATTTCCTGTATTCTTTGCTCATTGAACGTATCTATGTTTTTCTGATAAAAATATAAACCGGTACCGGCAGCTATGGCCGAGATGATTACGCCAAGCAGAAAACCTGCAAGGGTCCTGTAACGCTGAGGACGGAAAACCATAAAAACTCCTTTCCAATCATACCTTAGTATTGGAGATCATGCAGATCTGCCTGAAAAACTTCTCGGTTTTTTTCCGTTCCTCTTCGGTAAGGTAATAAGGATTCTTCGGGAGTGAATATTGAACCAGGTTCTTGACGTTTTTACTCAATCTTTGTCTTTCGTAACTGTCCGATGTGCTCGTAATGTAGATCCATTCATTCATGGACTTTGACTTCAGGCTTTCGTTGAATTCTACAAAAAGCGCATGTTTCCATGATGCGCCGGGACACATTATCAGCTTTATATCCGTTCTGTTCAGTTCTCTCAATTTTTGCTCGGTGTTCAGCAATCCAAGATCAAGGATAATAACATCAATGCCTTTTCTGGGTATTTCGCTAAGGTCGCATATACCGGGATAAAAAATCATGTTTCCCGTTTCAAAGGCGTTTTCTCTTTTTACCTTAAGCTCACCAAGATCATCAAGGAGTTCCCCTATCCTGTTAAAGTCACCGCTGCTGTTAAACTCTATCAAGGCTGTCTTTCTTCCCTTTCCGGCCAGGAACCTTCCAAGGGCAAGACATAATGATGTGGCCCCGTTTCCCGGAAAATATGCCGCTACACCAATAGCGCCTCTGAATGCAGGCTTTTCATGTTCCCTTGCCGGGATTCTGAAAAAGTACCTGTTCTTTATTCCAGATATATTTTTTAAAACTTTCAGCGCTGAATCGGCGTCCTGTATTCTGTTTGCCGGATCAGGCTCGGTAAGTCCAAGGATGAACTTTATGAAACTGCGTGAGACGCCTGCGCTTCTTAAATAGTCACCCATCCTGCCCTTTTCCATTTTGAGAGGATGAACCCCTGTCGCCAAATGCGCCAGTGTCATACCAAGGTTAAAAAGATCTGTCC
>DUSJ01000436.1 GCA_012842645.1 Clostridiaceae bacterium
ATACCGAAGCGCCTGTGGACAGACATGCACAGGTTGCCCCGCCGGTATACGCGAACAGGTTCAGAACAGATACAGGCCTGTTGGCTTCGCTTATTTTTTTCATCATCCAGTCCCAGTTGACAGCCTGTTCGGGGAAAAGTCCCGTATGCTTGAAACCTGTAGGTTCTATTTTAAAAGTAAGATTTCCGTAGCTGATTGTCCAACTGGAAGGAATTTGCCTTTTAAACTCCCACTCGCCCCCGCCGCTTTTGCTTCTGTGATAGTGGGCATGGACATTATCCTTAACGTTAGGCTTTGTCCACGGCCAAATAACCTGGGGATCGGGCCTTCTTAAAATTATTCCGTTCCAGTTCTCCACTTTTTCTCCGTCACCGGCGTCAAGAAGCCTGTATTCTTTCCATTTATCCGCGATCAGCATATGTGTTTACCTCTGCTTTGGGATATTCTCTCTTTTCACATAATTCCCATAAACCTCAGGATTTTTACTCCCAAATCATTATTGAGCAGGGTAAGTGCCAGGGCTGTATAAGTGATACCTATCAGCATCAGTCCGGGAATCCCTGCCAATAATCCTTTGGCGCTGCCCCTGACCTTCACGGGTTTTTCAGTCCTGTCTTTTGTCATGTTTCTTATGGCATAAACAAATCCTGCCAAAATAGCGGCGCTGACGAATAAAAACACCGTCAGAACAACTGCCATTATACCAAGGAGTTCATCCAGGGTCATTCCATAAGAGTCGGCAAACTGCGTAAACGCCGGCGTGTCGAAAGGATTGGTTATGACCACCGTTCGGTCATCCGCAGCCCGGCCCCCTGTCATGTAATTTGACAGAAGGGTCAGCAGGGTATTGTTCATGAAGTGCAGGATCATTCCGTTAAATATTGAACCGGTACGGTAAACGACATAGGCAGACAAAAGGCCGATAATGGTCTGGGCGGCAAGACGCTGGAAGTCAAAATGGAATAACCCGAACATTATTCCGCTCAGCAGGATGGAACATGCTGCCCCCAGCTTTTCAAGTCCTTTCTGGAACATGCCCCTGAAAAACATCTCCTCGCAAAAAGCAGGAAGGACTCCCACCAAAAGCACGGCTATCAGAATATTGTTACTCATCAAAATGGAAACTTCCCCTGTCAGGTAAACCTTTCCGAATATTATCTTTATAACCAGCAAAGCGGTAAACCCGGCACAAAATCCGGCAACGATCATGACCGGGCTCATCACAAGCATTATAACCACTTCAAGAGGTCTGGGAGCTTTCAGACGGAATGTTTCCTTTATATTATAACCCCGTATGACTGCAAGAAGCACAGGAGGCAAAAGAAGGAACAGGATCTGCGACAGCAAAAGCCGTAACTCTACAGTGAGTCCCAGTTTCACGAGGAATTTCGACACATACACATAGTAAAGAGCTATCACGGAATAAAGCAGACCTGAGTCCAACGGCACCGGAGATTTCTGGGACAACATGTTTTTCTCTTCCATAACGACCCTCTCCTGGTTATTTTATTTTACCGATCTTCGACAGAGGCCAGACGATAAAGACCGCCTTGCCCTCAACCGATTTTATGCTTATGCATCCAAAATCCCTGCTGTCCTTTGATGCTTCCCTGTTGTCACCCATAACGAACAGACAATTTTCCGGCACTGTAATGGGATAGTCCATCCCCCTGGGAGGAGTCAGTCCCCTGACATAAGCCTTGTTTTCCTTTTCTCCGTTTACATAGACCGACCCGTCTGCCCTTATGTCAATCACATCTCCCGGCAGGCCGACAATACGCTTGACATAACGTTCGGTTGTCTGTCCCCTGCCCGTTATAACGTCGGTGACATCCCTGATTTTCTGCTTAAACTTATCGGCAAAACTATTCATTTCCTTTCCGTTCGTCAGAAACAGAATGATATCTCCTCTCCGGAGCTTGTCGAGCCCGACTGACAGGCGGCTGTAGAACACCACATCCCCCGGGATAAGGGTGTTTCTCATTGAATCCTGACTGACACTGGAGATCGTGAACACGAATATGTTCAGAGCGAACACTAATATCACAGGCAGAATTATTGCCAGTACCCATCCGAGTATTTCCTTCAGTATTTTTCTACTTGCCATAGTAAACCCTCCCCCGGAAGCCTTATAATTTCCAGGTTATCATTCGCAGTCTTTCTAATTATACCATAAGTCGCAGCAGCGCGTTTACACAGTAGTTCCGGCTGATATTGCACAATCATGCGCACTTGCATCAAATATAAATCCATGATAGCATACTATATATATAAATGGGTTATTATTCCCTAGTTATTCTTGTAAGGAGTTGAGAAACCAAATGCCTGACCCGTATCCTGATAGGTCGGATATCAGTGATTATCTTGAATCGAGCGATATTATAGATTATGATCATCCTTTGATAACAAACGCAGTACAACAGCTTACATACGGTCTGAAAGACAACATTTCAAAAGCACGAGCCATTTTTGAGTTTACCCGGGACCATATTTTCCATTCGTTTGACATCAATGCTGCAAGCGTTACAATAACCGCATCGGAAGTCTTCGATAAAGGACATGGCATATGTTATGGCAAATCCCATCTCCTTGCCGCGCTGATGAGGGCAGCGGGCATTCCTGCAGGTTTCTGTTACCAGCTGATCCGCGATAAAGATACAGGCAGGCTTTTTGTCCATGGTCTTAACGCGGTATATATCGACGAGCTGAAAAAATGGGTGCGCCTGGATTCATGCCATAGTGTGGATGAGGAAGAACCCTGGGGCAGCGATCCGTTCAAAGAATCTACCGTAAGGCCTATCAACAGCGAGCTTGGCGAAAAAGAGGATCTGACCGTTTACCATGCACCGAAAAAAAGTATATTAAAAGCCCTGGAGGCGGCGGATTCGCTGGACGTGCTCAGGGATCTCCTTCCGGCAAAGTTGTGACAATTTGAACATTCAGGCAGACTTATAAGACTGTATCTTAGTTTTTCTGGGCATGCTGTGCAGAGCTGAATTGCCTCCGCAGGAGCAGTTGAATGTTGTAATGCGAACAGTGCAGCTCGAGTGAGGTAAAATCTGCCGGATGCAGATTCCTAGACGGCACACGCCCGGATGGCGTGATTGCCAGCGACCTCGCGAGAGCAAACTTGAGCATTTACAACTTCCTGCGACGAGGACAGCAAGAAGATCTGCACAGTATGCCAACAGTATTGTTTGAGACAACCCTTACATATACAATTCCTGATGGGCCGACTTAACCGTGTCGGCCACATTTATTTTGCTTTCCGTTTCGCTTATTCCATTCCGAAGATAAAGAAGGTACTCGATATTCCCTTCGGGACCGGTTATCGGAGACCAGGAAAGGCCTGAAACAGTGAAACCCATGCCGGCCGCTGCATCGATTATTTCATTTATCACTTCTTCGTGGACCTTAGGATCCCTGACTACGCCTTTTTTCCCGACCTTGCTTCTCCCGGCCTCAAACTGGGGCTTAATAAGGCAGACCACCCTGCCTTCGGGCTTCAGTAAAGCTTTCAGCGGCGGGAGTATCAGTTTCAGGGATATGAATGACACGTCTGCCGCGCCGAAATCGATGGGTTCCCTGATATGTTCTGGCGTTACATAACGGAAGTTGGTCCGTTCCATGCAAACAACCCGGGGATCGTTCCGAAGTTCCCAGGCAAGCTGTCCGTAGCCCACGTCCACCGCATAGACCCTGGCTGCTCCGTTTTTCAGCATAACATCCGTAAAGCCGCCGGTCGATGCGCCCACATCCACACAGGTACAGCCTTCAAGGACTATGCCAAATTCATTGATCGCTTTTTCCAGCTTAAGCCCTCCGCGGCTCACGTATGGCAAAGGCTTCCCCTTTATCTCGATCTCACAGTCCGGTTCGCAGAACAGGCCGGGCTTATCGCAGCGTTCGCCGTCGACATAAACAAGGCCGGCCATAATGGCTGCCTTCGCTTTTTCCCGGCTTTCG
>DUSJ01000437.1 GCA_012842645.1 Clostridiaceae bacterium
CTGCTGTAGCCCTCCATGCTGGCCTCCATATCCCGGAGGACCTTCTGGCGCGATTCCAGCGTATTGATCCTGCGGCTCAAGTCATCCTGCTGTTTCTTAAGTTCCTGGTACGTCTTCTGGGTTTCAGCCCTGTTTCCCTCAAGTTCGTTGAGGATGCCCCTTGATGCGGAAATCTGTTCCCTCGTTTTTCGCAGCGATTCATCAAGGTCTTCTTTCTTCATCCTTTCCCTGTCGATCTCGAGAACCGCCTGACGGATGTCTTCCGAAAGCCTTGATTTCAGCTGCCTGTAATTATCGATATCGTTCTTCAGGTTATTGAGACGGATCCTGGAGTCGGACAGGAGATCCTGCTTGTCCATGACAGCCTGCTTGGCTTCCTCAATGAGCCTTTCCCCTTCGTCAAGGCGCGCGATGATAGCCGCAAGCGCTTCTTCAGCCTGTGAAAGCAGTTGCGAGAAATGCTCCCTGTCCCGTTCCATCTGGGCAAGGCGCTTTTTCTTCTTTTCCACTTCGGCGTCCAGTTCGGATATACGTTTCCTGATCGATTCTATATCACTGCCGAAACTATCGTTGTTGGCGGCAAGATGATTTATTTTCTCTTCATACAGTCTTATCTGGCTTTCATTTTTCTCGATCCCGGTATCAAGGGAATGGATGGTGTTCCTGAGATTGTCCAGTTCGGCTTTCAGCTGCTCAAGGCGCTCGTTTTTGCTTTTGTTCCTGTTCCTGATTTCTTCTATCTTCCTGTTTTCTTCGTCTATCTGCGCCTGAATCTCACGGGACTGGCTGTCCACTTCCTCAATCCTGGCCTTCAGCTTGTCGATCATGTCAAGGAAGAGGCTGACTTCTATCCCCTTGAGCTCATTGCTCAGGTCCAGGTAACGCCTTGCGCACTCGGCCTGTTTTGCCAGGGGGCCAAGCTGGCTTTCAAGCTCATTCAGTATATCGCCGATACGTACCAGGTTCTGCCTCGTGTTCTCAAGCTTTCTTTCGGCTTCTTTTCTCCTGGCCTTGTATTTTGTTATGCCGGCGGCCTCTTCAAAAACGAGCCGGCGTTCCTCGGACTTGGTACTTAATATCTCGTCAATCCTTCCCTGGCCAATGATCGAGTAGCCTTCACGTCCGATACCGGTATCCATGAAAAGCTCCTGGATATCCTTCAGCCGGCACTGGGTTTTATTGAGAAAATACTCGCTTTCACCAGAACGGTACATCCGGCGTGTCACCGTCACTTCAGAATAGTCTACAGGAAGCATATGATCGGAATTATCGAAAGTAATGGTGACGGAAGCGAACCCAACCGGTTTCCTGTGCTGGGTTCCCGCAAAAATGACATCCTCCATCCTGCTGCCGCGAAGGGTCTTTGCGCTTTGCTCTCCCAGTACCCATCTGACAGCATCGGCAATATTGCTCTTGCCGCTTCCGTTTGGTCCAACGACAGATGTCTGCCCTTTATCGAAATGCAAAACTATTCTATCGGCAAAGGATTTAAACCCCTGAATCTCCAATGATTTCAGATACAATTTACGCACCCCGCGTCCGTGTTGTCCCGGCAAAAACATGTCCGGCTTCCAGTGGAGGCCGGCATCAGGATAATGCCTATTGAATAATACCGGTGCCAGACGGCACCATGGTTATATCCAGGATATTATACCATAGTATTCAAAAAACTAAAACTTTATAATGACTACAGACAGTGTCAAGTTGTTGTGGAGTTTTTTTCTGGACAACTCCCCTGGTATCAACTGACCATACTATGCTGCCGGCCATAAGCCCGGATCAATACCTGTGTCCCTTTGTTAATTGCCGGGTTGTA